>CAVFIY010000230.1:0-3677 GCA_963622435.1 Bacteroides uniformis
AGGACAATACACAGTTCGATGCATACGAGGCTACGACCCGCAACGAGCAAGTGCCTGCTACGGTAAAGGCACTGTCGGGCGGTGCTACTTACAATAACTTCGATACGGACGCCTCGAAGATCTACTCCTATACGCCCGACGCGGCGAAAGATGTACCGTCGATTGTTACAGGGCAGTTCGGTGCAGGGCGTTGCGAGCACGGCGACTTCAAGTTCACTTTCACTGACGCAGACGATACTGACTACAGTGTGAACTCGAAACTGACAGCGGCTTTGGCGAATTATAAGAGCAGCCTCATCAGCATTGTGGGCAACTCGGACACCATTTCTCCGAATCCTGACCCAGACCCCACTCTCGATCCTACTCCCGACCCTGACCCGACACCTGACCCCGACCCCACCCCCGGCGGTGAGTACGAGTGCTACTTCACGGGCAAGAAACCGAGTTCGAGTTTCTATACCATATCGGGTAACTATGCAGACAATAAGGGTTCGTTCACCGCTCCGAACGGCACAACCTATACCGTATGTCTGAAGATGGAGAGCGCAACCTCGGTGAAGTTTACCACAACGGCTGCCTTTACACTCTACTTAGGCTTCGATAAGGCAGACCCGAACATCAAGATTGACGGCACGAGAGTGGACGGAAAGGACAGTGTCATCACCTATGAGTTGGCAGCCGGCAGCCACGAACTGACCAAGAAAGATTCGCACAACCTGTACTACATCAACTTGATTAGTAAGGGAGAAGACGGTGGCGACGGCGGCGACGGCGATGATAAGGGCGACGACGGTGACAAGGAAGATTCGGCTATCGATGAGGCAAATGCCGGTCTGCTCTTCTTCGACGGGGAGCAGTTGCATAATCCCGAGGGCGAAGAGGTGCGTATCTATACCGTTACGGGCAACGCCGTTCTTGTGTCCGCCGAGACTACGATAGACGCTACCACCCTGCCGAAGGGTATGTACATCGGTGTCGGCGAAAGCACATCCCTCCGTTTCTTTGTCCGCTAAAAAGGCAAAAGCAGGTGGGTACGAACTACTAAAAGCGCACTAACTACTAACTAACATACGCCGAGAGAGGCTGTCGATTTAGGTCGGCAGCCTCTCTTGTTTATTTTGGGGGCTATAGTTGCTATGGTTTTTATAGCCGCTATAGATGTTATAGTTACTATAGGGGCTATAGTCGCTATAGCCCCTATAGTTGCTATAAATAGTTACTATTTATTCCCTTTGGTGCGGTTGTGGGATTGGCAGAGCATTTGGCAGTTGCTGATGTCCGTTGCGCCGCCGTGCGACCACGCCGTCACATGACCTTGCACCCTATGTTCACGGCACAAAGGCACAAAGAAAAATCCGTATTCGTACAAAAAAGAGAAAAAAAATACGCCTGCGCAGGAATTTTGCACTCTGAATGACTACCTTTGCAGCGAAATTCAAAAACAACCTTACCTATGAGATAAAAAAAAGAACGGGTGCCAGAGCGGCACACAGTGGTCAGTTACAAGAACAATAGCCAAATCCGGTTGCTACACCTATCACAGCATTGGAGTTCTTGAGTTGCCGCCGCTGCACCTGTTCTTTTTTTTACACTACTACGACCTTTACTTGGAACGAACGGTGGCGTGTCGCCACAGACAATAACTCCTTTTGAACGGACGGCTGCGCCGTATTGACATGGATTATCATTAAATCACTCCAAATACACGAAAAATTGAATCAAATATAGACAAAAATAATTTCTCCTGTGAACGGACGGCTATCGCCGTATTGACATGAATTATCATAAATTACGACGACAAATACCCTTCACTCCAAATACACGAAAAATTGAATCAAATATAGACAAAAATATATTCTCCTGTGGACGGACGGCTATCGCCGTATTGACATGAATTATCATAAATTACGCCGACAAATACCCTTCGCTCCAAATACACGAAAAATTGAATCAAATATAGACAAATAAACAGCGTAGCACAGTCAACCGGTTTGTTCCAAACCGTCGCGGGTGGGGTGAAGCGGAGGACAGGTGTGCGCAGCACACTGAGTGTCCGAAGCGAGCGAAGTCCAGTGGACTGAGCAAGAATTCCTTAGTCCACAACCCACGCCCCCAGGCTGCGGACAAGTATCCCACAAAAAGAAATTCCCATAAAAAGCAGCAACGCTCTTTATGGGAATAATATTTGAATAATTTTGCGTGTATTTGGAGGACTAACGACTATACTATGCCTTTATGAATAATTAGTGGTAATACGGCGTTAGCCGTCCGTTTACAAAGGGAACTTTATGGGAATTATTTGAACTATATTTGAATATATTTGTCTATAAAAAACGCCCGTCTTTGTTTTTATGAACAATTTATGTCAATACGGCGTAGCCGTCCGTTCCAAAACATTGTGCATTATGCATTGATGTCGCCGCCACTATACCAGCAGCAAAATCCAGATAAAGATACTGACAATTGGTGTGGCGAGGAGGATGGAGTCGAAACGGTCGAGTACGCCGCCGTGTCCGGGCAGGAAACGCCCCGAGTCTTTCACGCCGATAGTGCGTTTCATCAGGCTCTCCATCAAGTCGCCCAATGTGCCGAACACCACCACTATCAGTGCAAACACCGTGGCGAGCAAGTAGATATTCGGCAGGCTGGTATGGCAGAACAAGTCCAGCACCGAGGGCGTACAGAGTTTATCGAAGCAGCCCAGATGCGCCAAGAGCATCGCCGTTGCCACTGCCACTACCGCACCGCCGACAAGCCCTTCCCACGACTTACCCGGACTGACACGCGGGAACATCTTATGGTTGCCGCGCTTGCGCTTGCCCATCAGGCTGCCCACGCAATACGCACCCGTGTCGTTCATCCAGATAAGGATAAAGAGCGCCAATAGCAGTTTCGGATTGGCATACATCACCCAACACATCAGCGAGAAGGGCATGGCAATCATCAGTTGGCTCGACCAGAAATTGCCCCAGTTGGCAATGGGGTTCTCCGCCTTACGGAAGAGTTCGGAGATGAGTGCCACAAAGAGCAACAGGAAATAGACCCCAATCAGCACGGGGATGACTATCTCGTTCGCCGAGGTGGTGATGAGCAGGCAGAACGCCGCCGCCCAGAACATCAGCCCGCTTGCGATAGTGGATACCCAAGTCAAGAACGGGTCGGAGTGCATCAGCCTGTGCGCCTCATGCACGGCAAGCATGGTTACCAAACTAAAAAGAATAGAGAAATAAAGAGGGTGCACCAAGATAGAGGACACCACAGCAGCCACATAAACTGCCCCCGAAAGGGTACGCTGTACGAAATTTGACATACGAAATAGGAATAAGTTTGCAAAAGTACAATAAATTCCGTACCTTTGCAAATGATTTGAGACAAATTCACGAAAAAGTATGGAAAATACATTTGAATTGAGCCTGCTTGAGCCGGACGAACGCGGACAACTGGAGTTTATCTGGAACCTTATCCCCGCCCAAGACCGACAGGGCATAAGCCAAAGCGATGTGCTGCTCGTGCTGGACGCAATGGACGACTTTCTCGAGGAGAGGGGGCTGCTCCGAGTGGACGAAACGACGGGCGAAGTCGAGTACCTGGATGGCGAAATCGACGAGACGGAGCAGTTGTCGTATGTGCAGCAAGCCGCCAAAGAACAAGGCAGCGCGATTACAAGCGAACAGATT
>CAVFIY010000231.1:0-3658 GCA_963622435.1 Bacteroides uniformis
AAACCATCCGCAAAAGACATAGTTTAATAGCGTTTATTGCGCTTCGTTCTGACGAGTAGAAACTTCGCAACTTTCCACTGTTTTCCTCAGAGCAAGCAACAAAGAACGCGCGTATTGTATGTAGAACGCATACACTTTTCTGGTACCTATTGCAGGTACAGTCATTGGTGTATTGTGTCCTTATACAGGCGTGGGTTTCGCGTTGCCGCTTCTTAGGAAAATAGGTAATGCGAAGACCTCTACTCGTGGAAACGGCAACAGTCGATTTCCACGCTTTTTGTATATAGCCCATTAGGAGAGATGGCCTAGCAAGACCTTAAGGGTTAGACATTGGGGCTTGCGAGTTTGATTCTCCGAGGCGGGGATAGGTGATAGTGGAAAATTCGATGCCGCAACGAGCGCAACAGACATCGAGATTTACCGAATCCGCCATTATGACCATTCTATCCGCCCTTGAACGTTTTGTTACCGCCTGCCGACAATCGAAGTTCGCCACCTTCTACCTCTTTTGCCTCTTTGCTTTCAGTCTGTTTTTGCAATGTGTAATGTTCCATTGGGCGGCTTACCACTCCATTCCACTTACCGCACTTTGGAAATCTCCGCTTCGTTTTTGGACTTTTTATGTCCCCAAGCTGTCGCTATCGATCTGCATTGCGGCTTTCGTTTTTCTTACCCGCCGCAAGTATTGGACCATTGTATTTTCTATTCTATTGAATATCTGGATATTGGCAGAAGTTATCTACTATCGTTCGACGCGTATCTTTATCAGCGCCTACTCTATTTTGCTTTTGGGTAATATGGATGGGTTCTGGGGCTGCATACCGATGTATATGGATGCCGCCATGCTCTTACTGCTCATCCCTACCTGCCTCACTATTCTTGGCGTATATTTATTCGGCGTCAAGAAACGAAACTTTCCATTCTTTGGGTTGGCCCTTTTTATCGGACTACTGCTGGATATGGAGAGCTGTCATCTGTTAGCCATAAAGGATAAAGTCTATTTTTCGGGTCTGCAAGAGTCATTTCTCAACGATACCTGCGGTTGGGACATCAATCATTTCGTGGCGCCGCAACTATCCGTGCTTCACGCCTTGCTTTACGACACGAAACAACTGATGGCTATTCCCTTTCAGCACACGCATCGACTTTCTGCAGATGAGCAAGCCGAGATAGCGCCCCTTACTCGCACGAAAGGCGCCACGATAGAACCACAAACGCCCCTTGTATTGATATTGGTGGAGAGTATGGAGACATGGGCGATTCGCCCCGACATCACGCCAAACCTCAGCCGGTTCATAGACCGACACCCATCCGTACTCCACGCCACCCGCGTGCAGAGCCAAACCAAAGGCGGCAACTCCGGCGATGGGCAGATGATATTCAATACAGGACTGCTGCCCGTGGCGGAAGGTGCTGCCTGCAACCGATTCTCGAATAACGTATTTCCGTCTTTGAGCGACCTATACGACCACACCGCCATGATACAAGCCGGCTCTATCACGATGTGGAATCAAGGCGAAATGAATAGTGCCTATCATATCGACTCCACTTTTTTCAGTCCCGACAATCTCGATGCACGGACATTTTTCTTGCTTGATAGCATTGCCACTCGCTACGACTATATTCTCGCCATCACAATGGCTACGCATGCGCCATTCGATGCTTGCGCCAAGCTCAGCCGCGCACGGAATCTGCCTACCGATATGCCGACTCCGATGGCGAACTACCTCCACTCCATGCACTACACAGACTCGTGTTGGGGCGCATTCCTGCAGCGGATAGACACCGACTCCGTTCTACGCAACAGCACCATTGCCATTATGGGCGACCACATCATCTTCAACGCTGACCAACGGCAGGAGTTCCAATCCTACTGCGATGCAGCGGGGCAGGACTTTGCACCCCGAGAGGCATACACTGCTCTCGTGGTCTATTCGCCTGTTATACAAGAGAAAACCGTTATCGACACACCTACCTATCAGATGGACGCCTACCCCACACTGCTGCACCTTATCGGCGGCGAGGCATACTACTGGCAGGGCTTTGGTGTCAACCTATTAGACACTGCCGCCCGCACGCATCGCCCCATCGAAGTCAATCGCGCCTACCAACTCTCCGATAGAATGATCCAAGCCGACTATTTTCGATAAAAAGACAAAATCTCCAAATTTGTTTTGGCGTTTTCCTACAACATCCCCAAATTTAAGGGAGGGTAAATATAGACGCTGTCTCTCCTGCAATTTAACCTATACGCCAAAAATTATTCCAAATAGTGGCAAATACTATGGGTTATCGGGAACGGACGGTGGCGGCGTATGGACACGAATTGGCATAAAAAAGCATATTTGAACTATATTTGAGCCTATTTGTTTATAAAAAGAAACAAATACACGAAAAATTATCCCAAATAGTGGCAAATACTATGGGATATAGGGGACGGACGCCTACGGCGTATTGTCGTCAATTATCATAAAAAAACAGAAGCAGGCGACGGTAATTATCATAGAAACACAGATTATCATCAAATAAGGACAAATACAGTGGACTAGGTTTATCTAGTTCAACTTTCTAGATAGGCTAGAGGTTCTAGATAGGCTAGATTTTTCTAGATAGGCTAGAGGTTCTAGATTTTCTAGATTTTCTAGATTTTTCTAGACATTCTAGATTTTCTAGAAAAGGAAAAAGGCAATCCTCGGGGGAGGACTGTCTTTTTCCTTAATATTATATACGACTCCGTTTTTTTATTACGGCTCCGTTTTTTTTATTACGACACCGTTTGTTATTACGAAACCGCTCGACGGAGGAGCATTTACTCGGCGGCTGTGTTTGCCTTCGCGGGCTGCTATTTCCTTGTGAGGCTGTATGCCTTATTCGGCGTCGGGCTGCTCGGCGTTGAAGTCTGCTGCGGGAGCCGTGGTCTGCAAAGCGTCTGCTGCCTCTTGCACCTGTGTCTTGATCGCACTGTCGTTGGGATTAGCCGCCTCGTGGCCTTTACTGAAACCAACTGCGGCAATACTCAACACTGCAATAATAGCGATGAGCGTCCAAGTGGTTTTCTCCAAAAAATCAGCCGTTTTAGGCGCACCCATAACCTGGTTACCGCCTGCGAAACCCGAAGCCAAGCCGCCGCCCTTGCTGTTCTGTACCAACACCAAAAGTGTAAGCAGAATGGCTGCAATTACAATAAGAATGGTAATGAATATATACATAGTTTTATCAATTTAATTCTGTTTGGTATTCCGTTTTTCCTACTCTACCCCTTTCCTGCCTCTTCTCTATTCCCTCCCTACTCTTTCTCTATCTTCTCCCTGTTCTTACCCTGATGTTACCCTGTGGTTAGCATGCGGTTGGTGCGTATGCCACACATCGGACTGCAAAGGTACGGCTTTTTTTTCATTCTGCAAAATTTTGTGTGCGTTTTTTACTCAATGGCGGTGTGTCGCTGTTGACAATAACGCAAGACAGGCATTAACGGGGCGGACGGAGAGGGAAAGAAAGGAGAAACAACCTAAAACAGGTTACGGAAGGCAGTTTATTGATTCGGTATGGGGACTTACTCAGCAGTTGGGAGTAGAGTGAGGAAAATCTCCAGAGTCTCGTTGGAATCCTATACAATTTATTGATTATTAACACATTAACTCTTGCGTATGTCAGAAAA
>CAVFIY010000232.1:0-3651 GCA_963622435.1 Bacteroides uniformis
CAACACGGCAAACGCCTCAAGCACTGCGCGTTTGTGGCAATTGAGTGCCTGCAGTTCGTTCTGTGCAATCATAAATGCCGGTATCGAGGTGTTGAACGAGAAGTTCTCTATATCCCAAGTGATTTTCTTTATCAGTTTGTGCAGACTGCGCAGTTCATCTGTTGTTGGTGCATCCTCCGACAGCGTCTCGTACATATTCCATAGACGCTTTAAGAAACGATGTACGCCATCGATACCATTTGTATCCCACGGCTTAGACATCTCCAACGGACCCAAGAACATCTCATACAGGCGCAGTGTGTCGGCACCAAACTTGGCTACCACATCGTCCGGATTGACCACGTTGAACATTGACTTGGACATCTTCTCTATTGCCCAACCGCAATGATACACGCCGTCTTCGAGCACAAACTCTGCATCTTTGTATTCGGGCAACCATGCACGGAAAGCATCAATGTCCAATATGTCATTGTGGACAATATTCACATTCACATGGATCGGTTGTACCTTTCCTTTGTATTCATCACTCTCAATCAGCCCATACGAAATATAGGTGTTTTGACTGCCGACCAAGCGATAGACAAAGTTCGAACGCCCCTGAATCATTCCTTGGTTAATCAGTTTCTTGAACGGTTCGTCTTCGCAGATATAGCCGAGGTCGTAGAGGAACTTATTCCAGAAACGACTGTAAATCAAGTGTCCTGTAGCGTGCTCCGTTCCTCCGATATAGAGATTCACTTGTCGCCAATAGTTGTTTGCTTCGTGGCTCACCAATGCTTCCGTATTGTGGTTGTCCATGTAGCGGAGATAGTATGCCGACGAGCCTGCAAAACCGGGCATCGTACATAGTTCTATCGGGAAAATGGTCTTGTTGTCAATCAGCGATTTGTCAACCACTTGCTTGTTCGCTTCGTCCCATGCCCAATACTGTGCATGCCCGAGAGGCGGTTCGCCAGTCTTGGTAGGCTTGAAGTCGCTCACTTCCGGCAGTTGCAGAGGCAGTGCCTCTTCGGGAATGGTATAGGGCATTCCGTCTTTGTAATAAATAGGGAACGGCTCGCCCCAATAGCGTTGGCGGCTGAAGACGGCATCCCGCAGACGATAGTTCACCTTCACACGCCCAAGCCCTGTGTTGGTGATATATTCTTTCATCTTTTGTATCGCCTCTTTCACTTGCAGACCATTCAAGAAGCCCGAGTTTATCATTACTCCCTCTTTGGCATCGAAACTCTGTTCGCTTACATCGGCACCCTCAATTAGTGGTACAATAGGCAGGTTGAAATGCTTGGCGAAGGCATAGTCGCGGCTGTCGTGTGCGGGTACTGCCATAATCGCTCCGGTGCCGTATCCTGCTAATACATAGTCGCTTATGTAGATAGGTATCTCGGCTTGTGTCAAAGGGTTAATAGCATACGAACCCGTGAATACGCCCGTCATACGGCGGTCGGATATACGCTCACGCTCCGTGCGGTGCTTCACCATATCGAGATAGGCTTCCACTTCGGCTTTCTGCTCGGCAGTTACTACGCGTGCCACATATTCGCTTTCGGGGGCAAGCACCATAAAAGTAACACCAAATACCGTATCCGCACGCGTGGTGAAGATAGTAAACGGCTTGTCTTGTCCCTTGATACGGAACTGCATCTCTGCCCCCTCGCTGCGTCCTATCCAGTTGCGCTGGGTCTCTTTCAGACTATCCGTCCAATCAATACGGTCAAGTCCTTCCAGTAGGCGGGGCGCATAGGCATTGACACGCAGGTTCCATTGCCGCATAACACGCTGTTCTACAGGGTAGCCGCCACGCACCGACAGCCCTTCGCTTACTTCGTCGTTTGCCAACACGCACCCCAGTTCGGGACACCAATTGACTTTCGTATCTGC
This sequence comes from Bacteroides uniformis, assembly GCA_963622435.1. GTDB lineage: Bacteria > Bacteroidota > Bacteroidia > Bacteroidales > Paludibacteraceae > Colicola. The sequence goes on from CAVFIY010000232.1 coordinate 1,882, forward strand.
CAGATAGGCAATGCGGTATTGCATCAGTCGCTCTTGCTGTTCTTTCTCGCTGAGCGTCTTCCATGTAGGGTCTTCTGCCTCCCATTTGGCAACCAACTTGCTGATAGGTTGTGCCTTTTGCAGTGCCGTGTCATAATAGGAGTGGAACATTTGGATAAATGCCCATTGTGTCCAGCGATAGAAATCGGGGTCGCAGGTCTTCACTTCTCTGTCCCAATCGTAGCAGAAACCAATCTTGCGCAGTTGCTCTATATAGCGTGCGATATTGGTCATCGTAGTCTTTTCGGGGTGTTGTCCGGTCTGTATGGCGTATTGCTCGGCGGGCAGTCCATACGAGTCAAAGCCCATCGGGTGAAGTACATTGAAGCCCTGCAAACGCTTGTAGCGACTGTAGATGTCGCTGGCGATATAGCCGAGCGGGTGTCCCACATGCAGTCCCGCACCGCTCGGGTAGGGGAACATGTCCAATACATAGTACGGCTTTTTATCGCTGTGGTTGCTTACTTTGTATGTGCCTTCGGTTTCCCAATAGGCCTGCCATTTCTTCTCTATTTCTGTAAAATTGTATTCCATTGTTGTTCTATTATTTTCTATTTTCTTACTTTTCTATTATTCGCCTATCCCTTGCTATTTGATATGGCAATCATGGATAGGTATCCTGAAGTCTGTATATGTCTTTTTGATTAATTTTTCGAGTATTTGGAGAAGTGTTTCCTTCCTGTATGAGTTATTTGCGTGAAACACTATTATATACTTCTAATCGTTCCGCCAATGCCGCAATCTCTTGTCTTGCCTGTGTAGCAGAGTGAAACTCAATGCCATGTATGCCGAGTGCCTTTGCACCCTCAATGTTAGCAGGATTGTCATCGAGAAACACTGCCTCATTGGGGGCAATATGGTAGCGGTCGAGTAATATACGGTATATCTCGGGGGCAGGCTTGATTACCTTTTCCTCGCCCGATAGCACGATTCCGTCCAATAAGTCGAAGATAGGGTAGCGTGGGCGTACCAATCGAAAAGTCTCTGCTGACCAATTGCTCAGTCCGTATAGGCGATAGCCACTGCGGCGTATGTCTTCGAGCAGTTCCTGCATACCTTCTATTTGACCGCCCATCATCTTATTCCACTCCTCCCAATACATCCGTATTTCTTTTTCCCATTCGGGGTGTTCGGCTACCTTTTCGGCAACGCCTTCCGCAAAAGGTTTTCCTGCATCCAATTGGGCATTCCACTCGGGCGTGCAGATGTGCGCAATAAACCAATCCGTCTTTGTTTTGTCGCCAAAATACGGGTCGTATAAATAGTGCGGATTCCAATCCACCAACACACTCCCAAAGTCAAGAATGATGGTATTTAACATTATTGTTAGTTGTTATATCGCTCGCGGCTATTAGAGGTTAGACAATATGTTTTCACTATTAGGTCTTCGTTATTATTCTATTCATATGTGCAATTTTTGCACATATGCAAAGGTATAATAATTTTCTGATGTACACAATGGCGTTGAGTGTTTTTGTTGTGTTTTATTGAGTGTTTTTGTGATGATTCATTTGGTGTTTTGGAGGTTTAATAATGGATTCCTGGAAGTTTCCTATATCCATGATTTTAGAAAATGCCCAAAGTTATGCTTGTGCCGTGCAAAGCATTAACTATTTGGGAGAGGAACATTGCCAATCATAGTACGGCTTTTTGTTGCTGTGGGTGTTTACTTTGCATTCATTACTATTTAGCACCACAGTCTTTAGGGAATGATGGGACTGTGTGGATATC
>CAVFIY010000233.1:0-3627 GCA_963622435.1 Bacteroides uniformis
GCGTTCTAACTTCTAACAGCCGCAGGCGTTCTAACTTCTAACAGCCGCAGGCGTTCTAGCATTACTTCACTTCCTCGAAGTCAACATCTTCGGCACCGCCGTCGTTGTTGTTCGAGTTGTTGGAGCCGGTGTTGCCACTGTTCTGTGCGCCGGAGAAGTCTGCGCTGCTTGCGCCTGCGCCTGCATTCTGTGCATTGTACATCTCTGCACTTGCGGCTTGGAATGCCGTCATCAGTTCGGTGTTGGCAGCCTCACAAGCGTCGGCATCTTTCTTCTCGTACGCCTCTTTCAATTTCTTGAGTGCGTCCTCGATAGGTGCTTTCTTGTCAGCAGGGAGTTTATCGCCCAGTTCTGCCAACTGCTTCTCGGTTTGGAAGATAGTAGCGTCTGCTTTGTTGAGTTTGTCGATACGCTCTTTCTCTCGCTTGTCTGCCTCTGCATTGGCTTCTGCCTCGGCTTTCATACGCTTGATTTCTTCGTCGGACAAACCGCTCGAAGCCTCGATACGAATCTTCTGCTCCTTGCCCGTAGCCTTATCCTTCGCCGTCACATTCAGAATACCGTTGGCGTCGATATCGAAGGTTACTTCAATCTGCGGTTCTCCACGGCGGGCAGGCATAATGCCGTCGAGATGGAAGATACCGATTTGTTTGTTCTGCGAAGCCATAGGACGCTCGCCTTGCAGTACCTTTATCTCTACACTCGGTTGATTATCAACGGCAGTCGTAAAGGTTTCCGTCTTCTTGGTCGGGATGGTGGTGTTGGACTCAATCATCTTGGTCATTACACCGCCCATGGTCTCGATACCGAGGCTCAACGGAGTTACATCCAGCAGCAAGACATCTTTTACCTCGCCCGTCAGCACACCGCCTTGGATGGCTGCACCTACAGCGACTACCTCGTCGGGGTTAACACCCTTGTTAGGCACTTTGCCGAAGAACTTCTCTACAGCCTGTTGGATAGCAGGGATACGGGTAGAACCACCTACCAAGATTACCTCGTCGATGTCGCTTGTGCTCAAGCCTGCTTTTTGCAGAGCAGTACGGCACGGAGCGATGGTACGCTGAATCAGGTCATCTATCAGTTGCTCGAATTTAGCACGCGTCAGCGTCTTTACCAAGTGTGCAGGCACGCCGTTGACAGGCATGATGTACGGCAGGTTGATTTCCGTCGAAGTGGTGTTCGACAACTCGATTTTAGCCTTCTCAGCCGCCTCTTTCAAACGCTGCATAGCCATCGGGTCTTTGCTCAAGTCGGCACCGCCGTTCTCGTTCTTGAACTCTTGTACGAGCCAATCGATGATACGATGGTCGAAGTCATCACCACCAAGGTGGGTATCACCATCGGTAGCCTTTACTTCGAATACGCCGTCACCCAATTCCAGCACGCTAACATCGTGGGTACCACCACCGCAGTCGAAGACAACAATCTTCATATCCTTGTTGGACTTGTCGAGTCCATAAGCCAAGGCTGCTGCAGTAGGCTCGTTTACGATACGGCGCACATTCAGTCCTGCAATCTCACCGGCTTCCTTAGTTGCCTGACGCTGACTGTCGTTGAAGTACGCAGGTACTGTAATAACGGCTTCCGTTACCTCTTGCCCGAGATAGTCCTCGGCAGTCTTCTTCATTTTCTGCAGAATAATAGCCGAAATCTCTTGCGGGGTATAGAGTCGTCCGTCGATATCCACACGCGGGGTGTTGTTATCGCCTTTCACTACTTTGTAGGGTACACGGGCTATTTCGTTGGTCAAACGGTCGTAGGTCTCGCCCATGAAACGCTTGATAGAATATACGGTTTTCGTCGGGTTGGTAATGGCTTGACGCTTAGCAGGGTCTCCCACTTTGCGCTCGCCACCATCCACAAATCCCACTACTGAAGGCGTAGTGCGTTTGCCTTCCGAGTTTGCAATTACAATCGGTTCGTTGCCTTCCATCACAGCAACGCAGGAGTTGGTTGTTCCTAAGTCAATACCAATAATTTTAGACATAATAGATATGGTTTATAGGGTTAATATTCAATTTCTAATGTGAAATCAGTAATGTGTAATGCGCAATTACAAATTACTAATTACCATTTGTCTGCGCATCTTTGCGCGACACCCTTAAAAAGACAAACATTGTGCCAACCGCCCGGATACGCAATTTCGCTCCGTTTTTGGCAGATTCTGTCAGTTTTTGCTGCCATAATGGCAGATTTTTAAGCCATAGTACAAAAAAAGAACTGCCCCACCCCATCGGTTGAGCAGCCCTTATCGCTTATTCTATTTATAAATTTGCAAGCCTGTAACTCCCACAGCCGCATTCTACCGGCCGCAGCGTTCCGACCATCCACAGCCGCAGGCATTCCCACATCTAACTTCGGTCCGATTCCTTCGTATTGTTTTTCCGTTTCTCCATTTCTTGCAAGCGGAGACGGGCAATGTAGTCCAACTCGTTTTGAGCATAGTCGTGGCACTCATCTATGTCGAGCAGTCCCTTGAATGTCTCCTCTGCCGCGTCCAAGTAGCCAAAATTGATCTGTGCATAGCCTTTCCGCCGCTGCAAGAACAGTGCATACGATACAAACTGTTGACGTCGCTCCGTCATTTGTTCCGTTCCGCTATCCTCATCGGCATCTATTTTTCGTATTTCCTGTTCGGTAGCTTTCTGTTCTTCGTCTATCGCATAGAACACCCGCGGGTCGCTGCTATTGGCCAAACAATTGATGTACTCGCTAGAGTAATCAAACCGATTGCCGCTTCGGTGCACCAACTCAAGATAATAATACGCCTTATCGTAAATATGCAACTCGGTATAGCAAAATCCGATATAGTACGCCACCTGCAAGAAACCGTTTTTCTCTTTCTCATTGGCGTTGAATACATTTGTCTTCCACTTCTTAAAAATAGGCGTAAGAACCGCTATCGCTTGCAGGAAACACCGCTGCTCCATCAGCAAATGCCCATGCCGAATTTGCTTGCCTATATTGGTTTTTGGTAGCTCAACGGGCTCCTCCGATTCCGTCTCGGGCAGCCGAGTCTTCACATAGCAGAGCAACATCGACACGGCTTCAGGCACATACGTTGCATCGGGTAGGTAGTCTTGCACGAATTCATGCGGAGTGCGCACCGCCGTCATTCGTACCGATAGCAGCTCCTTTTTGTCCTCCAAGGGGTGCAATGTAAATACGTAATGATTTCGTACCATATTGACAGTCAGCACCGAAGAGCTGAATTCTTTGTTATCCACAAACCGAGCTTCTTCGCCCGACGTATCTATCACAGCGCTCAACAAGTCGTATCGAGCTATCTCATCCCGTTGCCGAATAGTCGTTGTGCCGGCAACATTCTGAACCGTCAGCGACAACATATCCTCTACGGCTTCATTCCCGAACAAGTACCCTACATACTCGCCCACGCTGCCGTGATTCGGAGCTTGCGATGCAGGATGTCCTTCTTTGTGCTCCTCTGCCTCGTGCGCCATTTCTGCATCCACCAGCATCCGATAGTCCCGCTGATTCTGCAGTGCTCGTACTTCCGTATCGGCCGCCCCCTTTTCCAATTCTTGGCGCACCACATTGCCCATTTTGAAACACGTCCGTATGTACATCATAAAAGCAGCTTCGGTCGGCTCTATTGTCTCTATT
>CAVFIY010000234.1:0-3625 GCA_963622435.1 Bacteroides uniformis
CTATCAATGAGAAGATTAACAACTAATCTGTGGCACGCATACTCGCTATAGATTACGGAAAAAAACGCACCGGATTAGCCGTTACGGATGTCCTCCGCATAACGGCTAATCCGTTGATTACCATAGACACAAAGGACTTGCTTGCCTGGCTGGAGAACTATTTCCGCACCGAACAAGTGGACGAGGTGGTGATAGGGCATCCGACGCAAATGAACGGGCAGGAGTCGGAGTCGATGAATTATATCCGCCCCTTTATGGAGCGGTTTCGTGCGACTTTCCCCTCGATGCCGTTGGTGGCGTTCGACGAACGATTTACTTCTGTACTGGCACACCAAGCCATGTTGGCAGGGGGGATGAAGAAGAAAGACCGGCAGAACAAAGCCGTGGTGGACAAACTCGCCGCCTGCATTATTCTCGAGGACTACCTGACGGCGAGGGGACATTAGTTGGACTGTATAAGGCTGATTCAGAGGCAACTACAGCACGGAACACGAGCGCAGAAAGTTTTACCCCACGCAGTCATTAACACGCAGTCCGGAACGCGAGCGCAGCGAGTTTTTCCCTCCCCATGCGAGTCAAGAATGCGAAGCAAAATATGATATTACCTATATATTTATACGGGCAGCCTGTGCTGCGCAAAGCCACCGATGAAATCATCGAGGGCGAAATGGATATAAAACAGTTAGTTGCAGACATGCAAGAGACGCTGAAAGCCGCCGAGGGCTGCGGGTTAGCCGCACCGCAAGTGGGGCTGTCGAAGCGTCTGTTTATCGTGGATGGGACGGACTTGGCAGAAGACTTTCCCGAGTGTGCAGGGCTGAAAAAGACCTTTGTCAATCCGGAGGTTATCGAGGAAAGCGAAGAGACTATCGCTTATGCCGAGGGGTGTCTGTCGCTGCCGGGTATTTCGGAGACAGTGGTACGCCCCCGCACGATTACCATTCGCTACCAAGACGAAAATTTTCAGGAACATACGGATACTTATACGGATTTTGCGGCGCGGATTGTCCTGCACGAGTACGACCACCTCGAGGCGCATGTCTTTACCGACCGCATTTCGCCTATCCGTAAGCAGTTCGTGCGAGGCAAACTGACCAATATCGCCAAAGGCAAAGTGGCAGCGCGTTATCGAACGAAACACTAAATCTATCCCGCTCGGAACAAGAGAAAGGCACCATCGGAAGGTGGTGTTCTTTTTTAGTTAGTGGCGGCTATTCCGTTGTGCATCAGTATTATACACAAAATTACGGGGTGGCGAATGTAAGAGAAAGCGTGCGAAACGCTTTTCGCAATGAATTACGAATATAAAGAAAAACGACGATGGATATTCTCTCTATTATCCTCATTGCCATAGGATTGGCGATGGACTGTTTTGCGGTGAGTGTCGCAAACGGATTGCGTGTGGATAGGCAGCACCTGTTTTCGAAGCCTAATAAACCTGTCCTGATGGCGGTGCTGTTTGGTGTGTTCCAGGGGGGAATGCCGCTCATCGGCTACTATGCGGGGACATTCTTTGCGAACTTCTTCTCGCGTTTCGCTCCGTGGATTGCCCTTGTGCTGTTGAGTATCATCGGCGGAAAAATGATATGGGAGTCGTTCCACGAGAACTTGATTCTCTGCTCGCTCAACAAACAACGCTGCTCGAAGCACAATGCGGATTGTCAGCACAAAGGACACGCCTCCGAGTGTCCGTACCATGTGCATCAAGCCGTAGAGGAGGGGAATGCCGACTTTTCTCTTAAAAACCTGCTGCTACTCGCCGTGGCAACTTCGATAGACGCATTGGCGACGGGCGTTATCTTTATTCCCGTTCCCGAAATGCTGTGGATAGGCGTGGGCATTATTGCCCTAGTCAGTTTCCTCTTCTCGATGGGGGGCTACTTGATAGGGGTCTTCGTCGGGGCAAAATTCCACTTCAATGTCGGGCTGCTTGGCGGTATCATACTGATTCTTATCGGCTTAAAGATATTCCTCGAAGGCATACTTTAGTGCGGTGTCCGCACCCACAATAAGCCATTCGGGGTGGGGGAGGCTAGCAATACTGCATAATTCCCCTGTTCTTACCCTGCTTATTCATAATTCTTCATTTGTAACTCTTAATTAAAAGTAAGGTGGATGCAATGAGGATACAAGGAGGATAGATGTGACAATACCCCGTTAAGAACAGGGTAACATCAGGGAAAGAACAGGGAGAAGAGGCAGAAAAATAACGGCGAGGAAAGTTATCTGTAATATTGATAGCAGCCTGCGTCGGGGCGAATGGTATCGCCGAGAGCGGCAGACACACGCTTCGCACCGTTTTTATCCAGCGGATAAGAGAGTGCAGTCAGTGAGTCTGCTATGCCGATAGCAGGCGAAAGAGAGTCCAATCGGAAATCGTAATACTTGTATTCCTTATACTTATAGTAGGTGTTACGGAAGACAGACGCGGAGTCTGTTTCCTGCCAATAGACATTGTGGTGCGCATGGGGGATGGTGAGCGTGTCCGTCTTGAGATAGTTGCCCACGAAAGCACCTGCGTAGTACTGCGTGAACGGGGTGGCAACGACCAACTGATTGGTGCGTACGCCCGTGATAATACTGTTGTAGAACGACGCCGTTGTCGGACATTCCTTACTCAAATTGTCGATATACACTGCCGCCACATCCTGCCGCGATGTGGATTGGATGTTGATATTCGTGGCGTTGAAGTAAGACGCAATCGTGGTATGCACGAAACGCTGCTCTCCACCTGACAGATAGACACAGTAGGACGCACAGTTGCTAATCTCTGTATTGGCGACCTCTGCATCAATGTGTTGCAGCACCAACCCGTAGAGTGCCTCATTGTGAATGCGGCTGTTGGTGAGGCGTAGGGTAGGGAGCGAAGTGGTTTGCGTACTTTGGCAGTAGAGTCCGACCGATGCACTCGACATATCCACATAGTCCAAACGATAAGTGGCAGGCGTTTCGCTTTGATTTTGAATGAGATAGACCCCATCCCATAGCCCTGCGGCATAGCGGTACGGCACGCTGTCAAACAAGCGGTCGAGGCGGTCGCCCCGCAGGATAATCGGCTGTTCGAGCGTGCCGACAGCCTCCACATCGCCCAATGCCCAAATCGAAGCGCCGCTGTGGAAATAGAGTTGCGCCCCGGGGGCAATAGTCAGTTTCCCGCCCACGACAACGGTATCGTAAATAAGGTACGGCTTATCGGCGGAGAAAGTTTTATTTCCTTGATAATCTGTTCGTTTGGATGTCGTTCGTATGCGCTCGACATCTTGTCCGAACGCCTCCAATATCACCTGTTGCACCCGTTCATTCGAGAGCGAAAAGAGTAGTTCATCCTCAATAAATACGGGCGAGTTTTGGTCTAACGGGTCAATATAAGCGCGTACAAAGACATAGAGGCTGTCGCCGCCTCGCAGGTCAAAACCAACGGTATTTAGTTGTTCGGCATTGCTTTCGCCATCTACATTCACGCGGAAATACTTTCCCTCGCGGAAGGCTATCTTATTGATATGCAGTGCATTCTTATTCGGATTGCGCACCATAAGGCGGAGCGTGGAACTGCCTACCTCGGTGAATATCGTATCGAAAAGTATGGTGTCTTTGGAGAAAGAGAGTGCCAAAGCAGGGTCTGTGG
>CAVFIY010000235.1:0-3619 GCA_963622435.1 Bacteroides uniformis
CTACAGAAAACTGTGCTAACTTGGCTCAATATCGAATTCAGGAGAATGACATTTTAATTGCAATGAGTGGTGCTACAACAGGTAAAACTTGTATTGCAAGCGATGTACCCGAAGCATATATCAATCAACGAGTTGGTATAATTAGGACATCCTCTTACCGTTATATCCAATATATTTTACAGGCAGCATATATACCTGAATACATTAGTCTTAACAATGCAGGCAGTGCGCAACCGAACATATCATCAAATGGAATTGGGAATATACCATTACCCGTTCCCCCTCTTGCCGAGCAGGAAGCCATTGCGGCGTATCTTGACACGAAGTGTGCGGAGATAGACCAACTGATTGCCCTCAAGCAAGAGAAAATAGAAACGCTGCAGGACTACCGCAAGTCCCTTATCTACGAATATGTAACCGGCAAGAAACAACTATAGCCATGGAAACGAAAGAAAAGAATTTCGAAGCCGACATAGAGCAATCGCTCCTCACCGAAGGTGGCTACACCAAAGGCAATATGCTGACCTACGACAAGGTGCGTGCCATCGACATGCCCGTGCTGATAGAGTTCATCACCGCCACCCAACCCAAGGTATGGGCTAAATATCAGTCTATCTACGGCGAGCAGGCAGAGAAACAACTCTACAAGGTATTCGAGAACGATGTGGATGCACACGGGTTAGTACATGTGCTGCGCGAGGGCGTGAAAGACAGAGGACTCGAAATCCGCTTCTGTTACTTTGAACCCGCCTCCCACTTGAACGACGACCTCGTGGATAAGTACCACAAGAACATACTGACCGAGACTCGACAGTTCTTCTACTCCACCGACAACAACAACTCCATAGACATGGTGCTGTCGCTGAACGGAATTCCCGTGGTGGCACTCGAACTCAAGAACCAACTGACGGGGCAGAGCGTGGCAGATGCAAAACGACAATATATGTACCACCGCGACCCGAAGGAACTGCTTTTCCAACGGAACAAGCGGGTGTTGGTCTGCTTCTGCGTGGACCTCTACGAGGCGTGGATGACGACCGAACTGAAAGGAGAGAAGACCTATTTCCTGCCGTTCAACCAAGGCTCGAACGGTGCGGGGAACATAGGCGACGGAGGCAACCCCGAGAACACAGAGGGATACGCCACCGCCTACCTATGGGAGCAAGTGTTGCGGCGCGACATGCTGCTCGCACTCCTGCAACGGTACATCAACTACCAAGCCACGGAGCAGATAGTGCTGAACGCTGCGACAGGGAAGCAGATGAAACTGTACGACACGCGGCTGATATTCCCCCGCTACCACCAATTGGATGTGGTGGAGAAGTTGGTCAGCGCCACACGGGCATGCCGAGAGGGGCGGAACTTCCTCATTCAACACAGTGCAGGCTCGGGGAAGTCGAACTCCATTGCATGGCTCTGCTACCGACTGGCGTCGCTGCACAACGATGAGGACAAGGAGATGTTCCAAAGTGTGTTCGTCATCACCGATAGGCGTGTGCTCAACCGACAACTGCAAGAGACCGTGCTGTCGTTCGACCACAAATTAGGGCAGATAGTAACCATCACCGACAAGGACAACTCGTCCGTACTCAAAGAGGCTATCAACGACAAGAAGCGTATCATCATCACCACGCTACACCGTTTCCCCATCATATACAAGGAGTTAGACAATCATGCGGGGAAGCGATTCGCGATAATAGTGGATGAAGCGCACTCAAGCCAAAGCGGGAAATCCGCCGAGAAACTGAAAGCGGCACTCGCCGACACCGATGAGGCACTGCGAGAAATGGCGGCATGGGAAGAGAAGACCGAGGCGCAGGTGAGAGATGAGATGGATGTGATGACCGAGACGCTGCTGACGCAAGGGCAACACAAGAACCTGTTCTTCTACGCCTTTACCGCCACCCCCAAGCCCAAGACACTACAGACCTTCGGGCAACAGAACGCCAACGGCGAGTACGACGCCTTCCACCACTACTCGATGCGGCAGGCCATAGACGAGAAATTCATACTCGACGTGCTGAAGTACTACACCACGCTGGAGACCTCGTACGAGATAGCCAAGACCGTCAGCGATAACCCCGAATACCAAGAACCGCCCGCCGCACGCGCCATCCGAATGTACCACGACAGCCACCAATTTGTGCTAGAACAGAAGGTACACATCATAGTGGAGAAGTTCCGAGAGATAACGCTGACCAAACTCGACGGGAAAGCCAAAGCGATGGTGGTGGCACCAAGCCGTGCGCATGCGCTGCGGTACCTGCTGATAATGCGGGAGTACTGCAAGGAAATGGGATACACCGATGTGCATCCGCTGGTGGCGTTCTCCGGGGCGGTGGAATACCAAGGGCAGACCTACACCGAGCCGCAACTGAACACCGTCAGCGAAGAGCGTAAGATAACCGAAAGCAACCTGCCGCTCTGGTTCGGCTCCGACCTATACAATGTGCTAATCGTGGCAGACAAATACCAAACGGGATTCGACGAGCCGCGTCTGCATACGATGTTCGTGGACAAAGGGCTGCGGGGCGTGAAGGCAGTACAGACCCTATCGCGCCTCAACCGCTGCTGCAAAGGGAAAGTGGATACTTATGTACTCGACTTTGTCAATACCACCGAGGGGATAGTGGCATCGTTCAAGCCGTTCTTCGAGGACACGCTGCTGACCGAGACGGTTGACCCCAACCTCGTTTATCGCTACAAGACCGACATCGACAAATTCCACCTATGGAGCGCCGACGACGAGGAAAAGGTATATCAGATATACGCCGCCGCCAACCAAAGCAGCAAAGACCTCGGCAAACTGGCAGGAGCGTTCAAAGCGACGATTGCGGCATACAACGAACTGGGCGAAGAGGCGCAGTTCGAAGTTAGGTCGCTGGTGAAGAACTTCAACCGCTTCTACGCCTACATGGCGCAAGTGGTGCGAACCTTCGACCGCCCCCTATACAAGACCTATATCTACACCGAGTTCCTCTACAAACTGCTGCCGAAGAACGCACACGAGAAAGTGGAATTGGAGGATAAGTTGGCACTCATCAACAACAAACTGACGGAGACCTTCTCCGGCTCGCTTGAACTAAAACCCACCAAGAAAGACAAGACGCTTGCGCCGGAGAAAGTGGGGAACGGCAAGAAACAAGAGGAGAAGAAAGACCTGCTGAAGAACATCATCGACAAGATAAACCTGATGTACGCAGGGAAGTTCACCGAGGCAGACCGCGTCATCGTGGAGACTATCTACGAGCAAATGCAAGCCGCTGCCACCACCTCGCTAAAGAAACAGGCCAAGAACATGGACGCCAACATGTTCGCCGCCTCGGTATTCCCCAAAGAGTTCGAGAAAGTGGCGCAGAAATGCTACGCCGAGCAGATGGATGCATTTGCCAAACTGTTCGAGGACTCGGAGTTCTACAAACGAGTCATGAGCGAAATGGCCAAAGCCATGTACCTCGATTTGAAGAATGGAAAGTAAGAGAGGGGGGGGCCGGAGACACGAATTGACATAAAAAGCATATTTGAGCATATTTGTCTACAAAAGAAACAAATACACGAAAAACCGGCGTGTCGCCACGGACAACAATTGACATAAAAAGCATATTTGAACTATATTTGA
>CAVFIY010000236.1:0-3615 GCA_963622435.1 Bacteroides uniformis
CCCAAATACTGTACGATTCGCCCTATAATGAGCAAATAACCAAATATCCGTATAGCGATGGCGAATTTGTAGAGCTCTATAACGCAGGTACGGAAGACACGGATTTGACCGGTTGGCAACTATGGGGCGGAGGTGTGACAGAGCGATATGTTTTTCCCGAACAGACCATACTTCCGGCAGGCGGTTATTTGGCCGTAGCTTTTCACAATGATTACTCTGAGCCGTCTTTCCACTTGGCCAATTATAGTCGACTCTACAAGCATTGCAAACAATATCTCGTATTGGAACAGAAAGTGCTGATACTGAGCAATACGGGTGAATTGCTCTTGCTGCGCAATGCACAAAGCGAAATAGTAGATAGTATTCGCTATCAAAAGCAAAAGGCGGCACTCAATGCCGACTCTATTCCGTATATGGAATGCAAAAGTCTGCACCGCACAACCATTCGCCGAGATATACGCGGGAATATACAAAACACGATGGACGATTGGACAATCGGACCGATAGATTTTGGCGGCACTATTCCTACGGAGCAAGCGTATATTGCAGCGGATACTTATCAGCATACGGAAAATATAGCCGGCAACAACTATCGTATTAGTGTCCTACCTTTGGATGAAGCGACCAAGGTGCAAGTGGTCGATGGCAGTGTGTCCGGCACAGAGAATGTGCGTTTGGATATCCGTTATACCTACTATGACGGATTAGGCAGAAGCGTAGAGAATGTTCAGCACAACATCACCCCACAAGGGCAGAATCTTGTTTCACTAACAGAATATAATGCCGAAGGACAGATAACGCATACATGGTTGCCAACACCTCTCCAAAAGGTCGAGTATGTGCCGTCGATAGAGATACAGAATTTGGCAAAAGGTTTTTATAATGATGATGCGCCTTATAGCCATATAACCTATGACGCCTCACCGCTCAATAAACAGACTGCTATCACTCAAGCGGGTGCAACTTATCAAGACCACCCCGCCATAAGAGCCGATGCAACCAATGCTGCGAATGAGGTCGTGCGTTTTGAGGTTAGCTTTAGAGGATTGGAGAAACAGGGATATTATGCAGCGGGCAGCCTGTATAAGACCACGCAAACCGATGAAGACGGAAAAGAAGAGGTAACCTACACCGATATTCTCGGCAGAACGATTCTGCAGCAAACGGGGACGGATAACAAAACCTACCACGTGTATGATATATATAATCGCTTGTGCTATGTGCTGCCGGGCAATATGGCAGAAATGCTGCCGAACGGACCCATAGAAGATAATCAGCCCCAACTGCGGCAGTATGGCTATGTCTATCGGTATGATACAAAAGACCGAATGATATACAAGCGTATCCCCGGCTGCGAGCCCATCTATAGGGTGTATGACAAAGGCGGCAAGTTGATATTGACGCAAGACGGCAACCAACGCCCGCAAAACCATTGGACCTATATGGCCTACGATGCCATTGACAGACCGATTTACACCGCTGAAATAACACTGCAATCCGTAAATACAGCACAACTAAACACACAATATCTTTGCGATATGATAGATTCCCCATCTGAGACCGGCTATACCAACCGCCATTTTGCCGATGTGCCGTTGCGGTGGCTAATGGTGAATTACTACGATAATTATGGCTTTCTGCAATGCTATTCCAAAGATACGGCACAATTATTGACCTACAAAGAACATACAGGCTATGATACTTGTTACACCAACGCACGAGGTATGCTGACAGGGCAACGCGTTTATAGTCTGACGGATAATAATCAATATGAAGTTTCCGCATTTTATTACGACAGAGAGGGGAACATGATACAAAGCCGCAGCACGACACCTATTGGAAATACGATACACTATTATGCGTACCACCACGATGGCACCCTTCGGCAAGTCCAAATAGCGCAGGGCCATCATACGGAATGGTATCGATATATGTACGACTTTGCAGGCCGCCCCACCAAAACGGTCTACCAAATTGATGAGGAGCAACCCGTTGTATTGGCAGGGTATGGGTACGATGAATTGGGGCGCCCCGTAACGAAACTGCGCCATAATGGCACGGACCGTGAAACCTATCAGTACGATATGCGCGGGCAGCTGACGACCATTCGTAGCGGAGACTTTGCAGAAAAGATATATTATGCCGATAGCCTACCTACTCATGCGGTCGCTTGCTATAACGGCAATATATCGGCAAACAGCATAGAGCAAGCCGGACACACATTAGACAACCGCTACCAATATGATGTGCAGAACCGCCTGACCCTATCGGCGTTGCAAAGAGAAGAAATCGTAAGCCCATCGGAAGCCTTTGAATACGACCCGCTTGGGAATATTATGCAACTGAAGCGGTACGAGGATGGCGCACTCATAGACGACCTGACAATGTACTATGACGGCAATCGACTGACCGATGTGCGAGATGATGCGGGCTGCCAAGACCGATACCCCACCCAAGAATATGAGGACCGGTCCGCTCTGCCCACCGCTATGCAATACGACGGCAACGGAAACTTAATAAAAGACAATGACCGACAGATAGATTCGATATGCTATAACTTGCTCAATCTGCCCACCACAATTCTATTCCATAACGGCAACCGAACGGAATACGGATATAGTGCTGACGGACGGAAACAGCGGGCATATTACCGAACCATGACCGAACCATTGCTTGTGAACGAAGATAGTATCACAGGCCAACACGTGGCGGAAGAAGTGGAGGTATGGTATAGCGGAAATCGGGAAAAATATCGGGTGCGCGGGCAAGACAGCGTGTGGCGGTGGTATAAAGAAATCGTGTATAATGATGAGGGGTACACGGAATTTGCACTGAACGATACAACTACAACGGATATTCAGCAATACTATTACCGCAAGGACCATATCGGGAATATCGTTGCCGTATGGAATGCCACTCAGGAAACCACGCCGCAGCGGACATTCTACTACGCAAGCGGGCTGCCGATGTCTATTAGCACGGGGCAGGACTTGCAAGCCCGGAAATACGGCGGCAAGGCGTTTGACGAGATGCACGGACTGAACGAATACGACTCCGAGGCACGGCGTTATTATCCCGCTATCTGCCGAACCACTACCGTAGATCCCCTATGCGAAAAATACTATTCCGCATCACCGTATGCGTGGTGTGGCAATAATCCGGTAAATGCCATAGACCCAAATGGAGAGAAATGGTTCTATTATCCATGTAACTCAGGGATAGAGGACCACCGAAAAGAGTTTTTCTGGGAAGATGAAGACTTTATTTACAAAACACTCGAGGACGGCAGCGAAATAAAGTTGCAAGGATATGATGCTATTGTAGTATTTGAAGGGTCAATGAATGAAACATTGGGAGAGAATAAAAATATCTATCGCGAGGGGGCTATAACGGCTAATGTAACTGTATATGGTCCAACAGGCAAAGATGATGTACAAAATTATACAGGTTTCACAATGACATCTGATTTCAAAACATTTGGGGCTATTGCAGATGGTGAGTACAATGTAATTTATAAAGTTCCAGGTAAATCAGGGAGTATTCCGTCAAACTATGCAGTTAATAATGCAGAACCTGTTGATTGTATAAATGGTATAAATCCAAGTCCAATAGAGT
>CAVFIY010000237.1:0-1141 GCA_963622435.1 Bacteroides uniformis
CCTGCGCTGTCATTATTATCTTGCTCTTCTATCGTAAGGACTTGAATGATACGCTAACCTCTCATAAAACTCCTCCTACCCCTTCAGAGAGTGGGAATGCCACGAAAGGGGAATAAGTTACTATGATTATGAGTCGATTATTGAAACTGCTATCTCCATCCCCCTCCTTTGGAGGGGTTAGGGGAGGTCGGAGTTGGAAGGGAGGTCTTCTCTTACTTTTAACTCTCGTCTTCATCGGTTGCCGTCCGCATGGCGTGCTCTCTTCTCGGCAGATGCGTAGCGTCTTGCACGATTTGCATCGCACGGATGCCATTTTGCAGGCGGCGGGCTACAACTACGGACACGATGAGGATTTGGCGAAGTACTATCAGGCGGTGATGGACAAGCATGGCATCACGCAGGCCGAGTTCGACAGCTCGCTCGTTTGGTATACCAACCACCCGCAGCTGTTCGATAAGATCTACCCGCCTGTCGTCAAGCAGTTAGAGGCGGAGCGGGACGCTTGGCAGGCGCAGCACGACGAGACGCAACGCCTTATTGGCTTGGAGTTGCAGGATAAGTGGAATTGTGAGGCGAACCCGGTGAAACAGAAACCCATCGAGGAAGTCTTCTACGAGAGCCGTTACGGCTTGCAGGTGTCCTATTTCTTAGACGCCACTCGCCCGCCTCTGTCTCAAGACTCTACGGGTTTGTTCTTTTCTCCGGATACGACTCATATCGTTATCCCCTACCAATAACTGCTTGAAATGAACCACAGTATACAACAAACTCGATAATTCCTTTCAGAATTACCGAGTTTGTTGTTATGCGTAGTCTTGCTTACTTGCAGTCCGACTTGCTCTTGTTATTTTTCTTGTAGGTGGTCTTGAGATCTTTGTAGTTCAGTTTCTCAAAAGCAGCCTCTTTTTGTTTGATCATAGCGTCAAGTTCATTGGAGGTGCACCAGATGTTGTAGTTGGTGGTCAGCGCTTGACCAGCCAGCGTGTAGGTGGTGGTTACTTCGTAGCAGTACTGAGTGTCGCCGCACGAGGTGAGCGAGAGAGCCGTTGCCATAACAACAGCGCATACAATAGCAAATTTCTTCATAAGAATAATAATTGTATTTAGTAAAAAGTTGTATCTGTGGAAAACGGCTGCAAAG
>CAVFIY010000237.1:1151-3579 GCA_963622435.1 Bacteroides uniformis
CATTATTATTCGATTATGCAAATCTTTTAGTTCTCTATTTCCCTCTATTCTTGTCGTTTATTACGGATGATGTTGTGCTATTGCTATCGTCTGTTGCAGGAGTATAGTCGCTTATATCCCTCGCCTCGGAATCCGTATCGCCTGTCGTCAAAGGTGATACGCCACTTGCTTGTGACGATACACTACTTTCGGGAACGATGTGGAGAACAAACCGTTTATAGTAGGATACCAGCAGAGTGGTGATAGGCAGTGCAATAATCATTCCCACCACGCCCAAGAGCGAACCCCAGATAGAGAGACAGAGCAGTATCATTGCCGGTCCCATACCTGTTACATTCCCCATAATTTTGGGCGTCAGTACCAGGTCTTGAATCGACTGTACGATAACGAATACTCCTGTGATACACAGTGCAATTACCCATACGGGGCGACCGGTTTCCGCCGCTTGTATCAGCCCCAGAAGTATGCACGGCGGAATACCCAATGCCTGCATATACGGCACGAGGTTGAATACCCCAATGATAAGCCCCATGGCAATTCCCATAGGCAGTCCGATAATCTGAAAGCCTATAGCGAATAGAATACCAACGATAAAGGCGATAAGGGCTTGCCCGCGGAAATACCCGTTCATATGGGTGTCCAAATCGCTCATCAGCATCTGCGCCTGCCGCCGATACCGCATAGGGATATACTCCGCCCAATTCTTGCTAATCTTCTCGTAATCAATGAGTAGAAAGATAATATAGAGCAAACATACAAAGACTATCGCCAATCCGGCAAGCGAACTCAGTCCGCTGCTAATCCAACTGCTTACTTTTGGAACGATGTTCTTCACAGCCTGTTGCACATCGGGGTTCTCCAACAGTGTTTGTATATCGAGGTTCGATACCAACTCTTTGACTTGCTCGTTCAGTTTGGGCGACAGATATTCTGAAGCGTGGAAATTACGGGTGTAATTGGCTATGCCCGAAGAGAGTGTTGTCATTTGTCGGCTGATAGCCGGTGTCAGGGCGGCAATAGCACCGGCAAGCACACCGAGTACCAATACCAAAGTAACAATCACGGAGAGTACACGGTTCTTCAGACGGCATTTGTGCTGAAAGAAGTCCACTATCGGGGCGAGTATATATGCAATGACAAAACTGACCAAGAACGGTAACAATACACCACTCAAGCGGCGTATTAGGAGGAATAGGGCGATGAATACCGCCAACGATATCACTCCACGGATAATGGTCTCTCGGTCGTACACTCGGTTCTTCATGGTCGTGGGGAAGTTATTTGTTTGCCGTTATCTTATCGTATATGGCTTGGCGGGTGGGGTCTATATCCATCAGTATCTCATAGACGCTCTTCTTCTCTGCGTCTGTTCCTTTTTGGAAAATGTTAACTAACTCATCCGCTTTTGCATCAAGGAAAGTGTTTATCACATAAGTCGCAGGGCGAGCGCGATTGGCTTCGCGCAGCGTGGGCAGTCCGTCGGCAATCCGTGCGCGTGCATTGGCAACATTGCTCTGCATCTCGTCCAATCCTAACCGATGATAGGTGTAGAAGTACTCGCGGTACTTCTTAAATGCTTCGTCCATCAGGTTGTTGATAAGTGCATAGCGGTTACGGTTGCTATCGAAAGCCAACCACCCTTTCTGTTCAAGGTTCTCCATCGATGCCGATTGACAGGCGGAAACAATATCTTCGCACACTTGAAAGTAGGGAGTACCCCCAAGGCGGGAGAAAGAGTCCATATCGTAGCCGATAATCAAGTAGCAGTAGTAGGCGAGCATCGCAGTCAGGTTTGTGGTGAACTGATTCTGCTGATACTCAATGCGGTCGTACTCTTGGTACGAGAAGTTGAAGTTATTGTCCTTGAAGTTGATGAGTGTCGAGGTATAGGAGGTGTTATATACGGGGCGGCGACTCTGTAACTGCATTTCACAAGTGAAGAAGTTGTCCGCTACCGACTTTACGATAATCATCATACTGCACTCTATCTTTTCTTGTGCAGCATAGGTCATATTCGTCCATCGCGTTTGGTTTATGTACTCTTCAATGCTTGTCTTGAGCGTGTTGAAGACAGACTTGTTGCTCCCCTCTATTTGATCGGAGTTGATGGTGACGGTGCAGTTCAACTCTTGTGCTTGTGCTGTACCAATGAAGAAGAGCAACGACAGTAGTAGGACAATTCGTGACGAATGCATAGCGACGACCGAGTTAGCGGGAAACAGAGAGAATGGCACCGGTTTTGGTGTTGAAGTAAATATGCGGCAGCGTGTTCCCCGTGAAGAGGTCGCGTGAGAGCGGCACACCAATGCCGAACTGGGCAACGGGCAAGGTCTTCTCTGCCAGCACCTCACCTTTGTAGGTGACGGCATAGTCAGCCCACCCGGGGAGGTTATAGTAGAGTTGCGAGGGTTGCGAGGCTTTCTTATCG
>CAVFIY010000238.1:0-3566 GCA_963622435.1 Bacteroides uniformis
ACACGCCTCTACTGCTATTGGAGTCCAACGGCTTTAAGATACACTTTCCGTCCGGTTGCGCGCGAAAAAAGGAATAGGCATCATCTATTGAATTACAAATCCGATATGAAGGGGTAGGCAAATGATGCTGTACGCAGAAATCACGCATTTGGGATTTATTAGTAAAGAGTGCTGCACAACGAATTCCCAAAGAATGCGTTCCTAATTTTTTCGAAAGGTATGCTACCGTTGGCATTGCAATATCACATTCGTCCGACAGAATAGCCGATGGAGAATACTTACAAGCCAACTCCAAGCATTTTGATTTATCTAAAATATCTACCAATTCATGCGCATCCGCATAAGGGAAAGCAGGAGAATTGGTATAAGGGTTAAAAGAAATAGTATAATATCCCATTCCTTTTAATTTTTTCAGTAATGGAATTTGTGCTTCTGCACCCGGTAAGACAATAACCTTCTTCATTTTATTTTGAGTCATATTAGCGCTCCTTTTTCAAACGACTTTTATCATTAAGCATTAGGGACACAACGAAGCGGCTCTATTGTTAAGCAATAGAGCGATAAGAGGATGTATAATTGTATATTATTTGTAAGTAGGGGGGGGTAAATGTTAATAAGCCTTTATTTCTTGGCTTAATGGCACGGCAGGGAATACCGGCATAGATTGTCCAAGGGGCTGTGGAGGCTTTACAAAGCGACATAGCACCGAGGACACTGCCTTCTGCCATTATAACAGCGGGGAACACCGTACTACCCGCCCCTACCTGCACATAGCGACACAGGCGCACCTCACCGCCCGTGACATGCGTCAGAGAAGAATCGTGGATAGGACCGATGAGATAGTCGCCGCCGAAATCGTCCATCGCGCTATAGAGTGTGGTGCGAGCCGATAGCCCCGTATAGTCCTCCAACACAATGCCCATCGCCCCATAGAGCGCACAATAGGCTGCGATATGGATATGCGAGCCGAGCGTGATATGCCCCGACAGGATACAGAAATCGTCAATGCGCACATTGTCGCCGATACGGATATGCGCAGGCGAATAGAGGCGTGCATAGCGGCTGATACGGACATCCCGACCGTAAGACGCAAGCCCCAAGGTCGGCAGTTCCTCCTCCGTATAAAAGGAAGAAACGGATACTTTATGTTCTAATGCGTTCGTGGGCATAAGTTATTTATAGTTGGGATGCGGGTATAGATATTATAGGTATTATAGAACTTATAGATATTATAAATCTTATAGATCTTAATAGATATTCTAGATGGTCTAGATATTCTAGGGCATTATTGGGGCAATTGAACCGAGATTCATTCTATTCCTATCCTATTCTGGGATAATTGAACCGAGATTCATTCTATTCTATTCTATTCCTATCCTATTCTGACGCTCGACTGACGCTCGATGCGGCAGGTGTGGTGTTTGGTCTTGGGGTCGTAGTTAATGCCCACCAAGACAATATCGCCTGCATAGTCACGCAGGGCGGCGCAGTAGCGGTTGCGCTTAATCTGCTCTATGGCTGTTTCCGCCGACCTGTTATACTTCAATTCCAACACCATAGCGGGTTGCACCACATTCTGCCGCGGCACTAGCACAATATCCGCAAAGCCTTTGCCAGTCGGCAACTCCCGCACAAAGGTATAGTCCTTATGCGCGGCAATATACGCCAACGACAGGACGCAAGCCAATGAGTTCTCGTCGTTGTATTGCAAGATAGAAGTGTTATCCTGATGCACCCCGTCGACCGCCTCTTCCACCGCCTTCTCATCCCCGGCAAGCGTCGCACGCAACAGGTTCTCCGAGTTCTCAATCGTAGCCGCCAAGTACTTCCAATTGGTATCACGCACGGTGCGTTCGAACTCCTGCCGCACCTCATAATTCGGAATACAGCAGGTGCGGGTTTGATTATCATAACTCAAATAACCCAAATGCGCCAGCGTAGTCAAGGCATCATCCACACTGCGAACGGCGTGGATATCATTCGAGAAGCGCAATACATCCACCTGCACCTCTGCTCCGGACAGCAGTGCCAAGACCTTATCTTTCAGCCCGTCAAAATTCAGCGTGATATATTTCTGCAGGCTTTCATACGCCCCCGTAGTCGTCCAATAACTCTCTATGCTCTGTTTGCGGATAGCCGACATCACCGAATAGGGGTTGTAAATTCCTTTCTTCGTACCGATTTGGTAGCCATCGTACCACAGGCGCATTGTGTCTGCGTCCATGGCGTATTTCCTGCACAATGCCTGCACCTCTCCGTCGGTAAAGCCGAAGTACTCCGCCAAAGCACCCGGACTAATCATTGTCAGTTCTTCGAAGTTATTGAGTGCCGACTGTGTATCGTATTGAATGATAGGCAGAATACCCGTCATATACACCCCTGCGAAGACCCTATCCGTAACAGGCGTTTTGAACAGCCCCCGCAGCCAATCGACATACGCACGCACCACATCGGGCTGGCGGTTTGCCTCGCGGCAAATTGCGTCCCACTCGTCGATAATCATGATAAACGGTTGCCGGGTATGCTCTACAATGGTCAGCAATACATTCGGCAAGTCGTCCGCCTCGCTAAACACGACATCGGGATAGGTCTGTTTGCAGTCGGTTATCAAGGCTTCGTTCATCACCGGCAGAACTTGCTGCATATCGGCGGAGCAGCGGGTTGTGAAAGTCGTAATATCCAGATAGATAACCGGATAGCGGTTGAGATGCTGCTCGAAAGTGGTATCTTGGGCGATTTGCAAATCAGCAAACAGGGGACGCGAATCGACACTTTGGTCGTAGTAGGCATTGAGCATCTTCGCAGCCATTGACTTACCGAATCGGCGGGCACGCGTCAGGCAGAGCATGTTATGCTCCGTATTCAACGCCCGATTGACATAGCCAATCAGCGGCGATTTGTCCACATACTCGCCGTTCCGCACCTTGCGGA
Organism: Bacteroides uniformis; assembly: GCA_963622435.1. GTDB lineage: Bacteria > Bacteroidota > Bacteroidia > Bacteroidales > Paludibacteraceae > Colicola. The sequence continues at coordinate 2,932 of CAVFIY010000238.1, forward strand.
AACTGTCATTGCCGATGTTGATATATCTGCCCATAGAATAAATAGTTTTCGTGTTATTTGTTTTATTCTATCTATCCGAAACAATACTCGCCACTACTCTCTCTATTTCATCGGCGGTTAGGGCGTGGTGCATCGGCAGGCAGATGACTTGGGATGCCATACGGTAGGCATTCGGCAGGTTCTCGCGCGACGCCGAAGGTAAGCCGCGGTAGGTGGAGAACTCGCTGATGAGCGGATAGAAATAGCGGCGCCCAAGCACATTCTGTTTGCGCATCCGGAAATAGAGTTCGTCGCGGCTGATACCATACCTGTCCGCATCCACCAGAATCGGGAAATAAGCGCAGTTCCAGTCGTAGTCTTGCGCAGGTTGCAGCAGTTGTTTCTCGCAGTCGAACAGCGTAATGCCCGGCACGCCCTGCAACGCCTGCACATACTTGCGTGCCACCTCTTTTCGAGCCGCAATAGCCGCATCCACATAGCGAAGGTTAAGCAGACCGTATGCCGCACGCACCTCGTCCATCTTCGAGTTGATGCCCGGCGCCACCACCGTCACCTCGTCGTGGAAACCGAAGTTCTTCAAGTCATCAATGCGGCGTTTGGTCTCGGCGTTCGGCATTATCATCGCCCCGCCCTCG
>CAVFIY010000239.1:0-3544 GCA_963622435.1 Bacteroides uniformis
ATACGCAACACTTATCTCGTTAAATATCAATCATTTATACAGAACACAACACGCCGCTGTGCGAATAATAAGCACTGCCAAAAACTGCAGCCATTCGCACTGCTCTGCGCCATACTCATTGACTAATTTTGATGCGGTTGCCCTGTGTGGCGTGGTGGCGTGTCGCCACTGACAATAAACAATGGTGGCGTGTCGCCACTGACAATAAACAGTCCTGCTTATAACACAGAAAGAGAAGGCTCTTTTTGTTAGAATTTCTCTTTCTGCATTTGCACAACTTTCGTTGCGTGGTATGCACTTATCTGTGCATTTTACCTTTGTTGTGTGTATCTGTTTTAGGGAGATTACATCATGCCTCCCATGCCGCCTTGGGGCATAGCGGGAGCGGGCGTCTCCTCTTTCTTATCCACGATGACGCACTCGGTGGTCAGGAACATTCCGGCAATCGAAGCGGCGTTCTCGAGAGCTACTCGCGTTACCTTGGCGGGGTCAACCACACCGGCGGCACGCAGGTTCTCGTAGGTGTCCTTGCGGGCGTTGTAGCCGAAGTCGCCTTCGCCTGCACGCACCTTGTCCACTACCACAGCGCCCTCTTTGCCTGCGTTGGTCACAATCTGACGCAGCGGCTCCTCTATGGCACGACGGACAATCTCAATACCCGTCTGCTCGTCTTCGTTCTCGCCTTTCAGTCCGTCGAGAGCTTTCTGTGCGCGGATGTAGGTTACACCACCGCCGGGAACGATACCCTCTTCGATAGCCGCACGCGTAGCGCTCAAGGCGTCATCCACACGGTCTTTCTTTTCTTTCATCTCCACCTCCGATGCGGCGCCGACATTCAGTTGGGCTACACCGCCGGCGAGTTTAGCCAGACGCTCTTGCAGTTTCTCCTTGTCGTAGGTCGATTTGGTGGCTGCAATCTGTGCCTTGATTTGTGCTACACGAGCCGCAATGGCCTCTTTGTCGCCTGCACCGTTCACAATCGTGGTATTCTCCTTATTGATCGTAATGCTCTCGGCCGTTCCCAGCATGTCGAGCGTTGCGCTCTCGAGTTTGATACCCTTCTCCTCACTGATTACGGTACCGCCCGTCAGGATGGCGATGTCTTCCAGCATCTCTTTGCGACGGTCGCCGAAGCCCGGCGCCTTCACGGCACATATCTTCAGTTGCGCACGCAAGCGGTTGACAACCAGCGTGGTCAGTGCCTCGCTATCGACATCCTCTGCAATTATCAGCAGCGGGCGTCCGCTCTGTACAGCCGGCTCCAAAACGGGCAGCAACTCTTTGAGGTTCGATATCTTCTTGTCATAGATAAGGATGTACGGCTTGTCCATCTCCACCTCCATGGTCTCGGTGTTCGTTACAAAATACGGGCTGATATAGCCGCGGTCGAATTGCATACCTTGTACCACGTCGATGGTCGTGTCCATACCCTTTGCCTCGCCGATGGTGATCACGCCGTCTTTGCTTACTTTGCGCATGGCGTCGGCAATCAACTTACCGATTTCGGCATCGTTGTTAGCGGAGATAGTAGCCACTTGCTCTATCTTGTCGTAGTCGTTGCCCACTACCTCGCTTTGGTTCTTAATCTCTGCTACCACAGCGGCAACGGCTTTGTCGATACCGCGTTTCAGGTCCATCGGGTTTGCCCCGGCGGTTACATTCTTCAGCCCTACGCCGACAATGGCTTGTGCCAATACGGTAGCGGTGGTCGTACCGTCACCGGCTTGGTCACCTGTCTTCGAGGCTACCTCTTTGACGAGTTGTGCACCGAGGTTCTCTGCTGCATCTTCGAGTTCGACCTCCTTTGCCACCGTCACACCGTCTTTGGTGATGTGGGGTGCGCCGTACTTCTTGTCGATGATGACATTACGCCCCTTCGGGCCGAGGGTTACTTTCACTGCGTTAGCCAGTTGGTCAACGCCTTTCTTGAGGGCTTCACGCGCCTCTGTGTTATAGGTTATAATCTTTGCCATAATTTTGCTTCGCTTCGCTCCGCGTCTGTCGGCTCACTGCGTTCGCGTATCTTCGCTCGCTGTCGCTCGCGTATTTTCGCTGTCGCGTATCTTTGCTCGCTGTCGCGTATTTTCGCTTGCGCGTATTTTCGCTCACTGCCGCTCGCGTCAGTAACCTCGCTTCGCTCTGCGTTTATTTGAGTTGTTTTATTGAATAGATTAGTCAATCAGCAGCGTATCAGTTCCCACGCATGTTAATTGTTAACTGTTAATTGTTAATTGTTAATTGCCTGCGCGGCATGTTAATTGTTAACTGTTAATTGAGAACCATGTTAACTGTTAATTGTTAATTAGCAGCGTATCAGTTCCCACGCATGTTAATTGTTAACTGTTAATTGTTAATTAAGTACTGCCAACACATCGCTTTGGCGCATGATGAGGTATTTCTCGCCCTCATACTCCAATTCGGTGCCTGCATATTTGCCGTAGAGGATATGGTCGCCGGCTTTCAGCACCATTTGTTCGTCTTTGGTGCCGGTGCCTACTGCCAACACCTCTCCGCGGAGGGGTTTCTCTTTGGCGCTATCCGGAATGATGATTCCGCTTACAGTCTTTTCTTCTGCAGCCTCTGCTTTTACCAGCACGCGGTCTGCCAATGGTTGAATTTTACTCATGATATATTCAATTTGTTATTTTACTTTTGCGATAGGCGGCTACGGCTTTCGGTCGCTACGCTCCCCGAGCACTGCTTGCAAGGCGTTTCCGAGCGAAATGCCACTGCTACTCGAGGGCGATACGCCGCCACTGCTACTCGAGGGCGAAATGCTGCTGCGTGCCGAGGGCGATACGCCACCACTGCTACTCGAGGGCGATATGCCGCCATTGCTACTCGTGTATTCTCAAACTCTGTGCCAATTGGCGCAGAGGGTCGTTTTTGTCTTTTCTGTCAGTATGAACGCCTGCCATTTTGTCAGTATGGGCGTTTGGTGTCGTAATTAAGAAACCTGCCATCTCCCTGCTGCCTTAAGTATAAGATAAGTATAACATAAGTATAAGATAAGTATAACATAACCGAAGTATTCGCCTGATTTCTCCCTGTGAATAACCTGCCATTCCGCCCCTGAGGGCGTGGGTATCCCCGTATGAGCCGCCAGGCTCAAATGCTCCATCCAATGCCGAATCCACTGTGCAGCCCCATTCGTCCCAATTCCTAATTCCCAATTCCTAATTCGTAATTCTTAATTCTTAATTAGAAAGTCTTCCCTCCGAGTAGATAAATTTGCTCTACAAAAATGCACGCTACTGTTGTGTATATCAATAATTATGACTACTTTTGCCGTGCCTTACCAAAATGGCAGCAGAGCGGTTGCCCCATTGTGCATTGTGCATTAAGCATTGTGCATTGTCCACGCCCCACTAGTTCAACTAGATAAACTAGATCCAACTAGAGAGCAGCACATCCGACAGCCTGGGGGCGTGGGTGTCCCCACCCGCGGTGGTTTGGAACAAACCATTTGACCGTGCGTTGCCGAGTTCACCACGCCCCACTAGTTCAACTAGATAAACTAGATCCAACTAGAGAGCAGCACATC
>CAVFIY010000240.1:0-3522 GCA_963622435.1 Bacteroides uniformis
TCTACGCCCTCTGCAATCTCAACGAATGCACCGTAGTCGGCCATAACCACAACCTTGCCGTGTACCTTGTCACCAACCTTCAGGTTCGGATCAAGAGCATCCCATGGATGCGGAGTAAGTTGCTTCAAGCCGAGAGCGATACGCTTCTTCTCCTCGTCGAAGTCGAGAATAACAACGTTGATTTTCTGGTCGAGCGTAACAACCTCGTGCGGGTCGGCTACACGACCCCAACTCAAGTCGGTGATATGGATAAGACCATCTACGCCGCCCAAATCGATGAACACACCGTAGGGGCAGATGTTCTTGACGGTACCCTCGAGTACCTGACCCTTCTCGAGCTTGGAGATGATCTCTTGGCGTTGTGCCTCGAGCTCTGCCTCGATAAGTGCCTTGTGCGATACAACGACATTACGGAAATCAGGATTGAGCTTAACAATCTTGAACTCCATCGTCTTGCCGACAAATACATCGTAGTCACGAACCGGCTTAACGTCGATCTGGCTACCCGGAAGGAAGGCCTCCATACCGAGGATGTCGACAATCATACCGCCCTTAGAGCGCCATTTGATGTAACCGGTAACGATTTCGCCCTTCTCGTAAGCCTCGTTGACACGCTCCCAAGCCTGAGCTGCGCGTGCCTCCTTGTGCGACAATACGAGCTGACCCTTCTTGTCCTCTTGGCTCTCGATGTAGACTTCTACCTCGTCGCCTACCTTCAGGTCCGGATTGTAACGGAACTCGGTGGCCGGAACGATACCGTCCGACTTGTAGCCGACATTAACAACTACCTCGCGCTTGTTGATGGAGATAACCGTACCTTTTACGACTTCATTGTCCTTGATGGAATTCAAGGTTTCGTCGTACTTGTTGATTTCTTCTTCGTTTTTTGTGCCTTGCTGTTCTTTCTCGTAGGCATCCCAGTCGAAGTTCTGGAGAGATGGATTTTCTGCCATAGTTTGGTAGAACCCCGTCGGTGCTTTTTCCCTGTGGTTACCCTGATGTTACCCTGTGGTTAGCCTGTGCTTGCTTTGTATCTACATTGTATCCACCTTGTATCTACATTGCATTTGCTTCGGGTTAGCCTATGCTTGCTCGGGTTTAGTCAGCGGTCGCTCTATAGGGGAGCAGCCCTTGTCGGGGAGGGTTAATTAGTTAAACAATGTTCTGCTTTTTCTGTTGGCTGCCCGCCGAGATATAAGTCCACGGTGCGCACTCCGCAAAAAGCGTACAAAGGTACGACATATTTTCGGAGTATGCAAGAGGAGAGTGTATTTTTGTGAAATATCCGACCTCTCTAGAATATCTAGAATGTCTAGAATATCTCGAATGTCTAGCCTCTCTAGTCTTTCTAGAAAAGCGAGGTCTGCCCGTTGGATTCGATGATAGGCGCAGCGAGCGTATCTGCCTGAGCCACAGGCTCTTCCGCCCGTATGATAGCAGGCTTAACTGGCTTGGGTTCTTCTTTTACAGGCTCTTTTTTAACCTCCGCCGCTGCAGTCTTCGTAGCAACCGCCTCACTTTTCCCTCCCCCCGCGCAGGCAGCGGCGATGTATTGTCGGGTGGGGGCGGCGCAGGTCTTGCAGACCCAATCGAGGTAGGATGGGTCGTTTGCCGCCACATCCGCCACGCTCCTGCCTCGGTACTTGCCTTGTGCGAAGACGAACGCCCCGTCCCGTAGTGCCAAGAACCCGTCCACCGACACGAAATCGAACTCGGGGCGGTGTATCTCCTCGGCGGATTGTGCAGTCTCGGTCTGTGCTTTGAAGACGGCTATCGTCGCCCGCACATCCGCCAGCGAGTTGTGTGCGTCCTCGAAGTCATGTCCGTAGTACCGCCGATAGACATCGCCCAGTCGGCGGGAGGTACGCGCGGTCTCGATGATGTATGCGTCGTAGAACACATGGTTCTCGAAGTCGAACGACAGCCCCTCCCGTTGGAGGTTGAAATAGAGTATGCGGGCGTCGAACCCGTTGCCGTTGTAGGACAGGATGTCGCAGCCCTCGACGAACGCCACGAGGGTGGGGAAGACTGCCTGCAGCCGCACGCCCTCTTGCTCCAACCGCTCACGGGAGATGTGATGCACCGCCTCGGCGGCAGGGTCGATGGTGTATGCGCCCGACGGGAGGATGTACCAATCGAGTGCCCCCACCTCCTCAAAGGTGCGGGAGTCGAACTTGACCAGCGAGAGTTGGATTATCCAATCGTGCTGTACATCCAGCCCCGTGGTCTCCGTGTCGAAGCAAACTACAAAATCTGTCATATCGCACAAGTCTTATTAGCCCAATTGGTCTAATTGGACTAATTAGCCCTATTAGCCTAATAATTCATTATTCTTAATTCTTAATTCTTAATTAGCCGATAGCCCTATTAGCCTAATAATTCATCATTCTTAATTCTTAATTCTTAATTCATAATTCATAATTCTTAATTCTTAATTAGAACGCTTCGGCGTAGTCGCATCCCTCGCGCCAGCGGGAGCAGCCGTAGCGGGTCTTGCCGCGGATGATGGTTCCTTGTCGGCAGACGGGGCAGAGCATGCCTGCTTTGTTCGCTTTCACCTCATAAACCACCTCGCGCGTCATCCCTTTCAGTTCGTCGAGGAACTGCGTAGCCGCATAGTCGCCTCGCTCTATCTCCCGCAGTTTCTTCTCCCATAGACCCGTCAGTTCGGCGGACTTCAGCAGGGGCGATATGATAGTGTGTATCAGGTCGATACCCACTTGCGTGGCACGCAGCGACTTGCCTTGTTTGACGATGTAGTTCCGTCGGTAGAGTTTCTCTATGATTGCCGCACGGGTGGACGGTCGCCCGATGCCGTTCTCTTTCATCGCCTCCCGCAACTCCTCGTTGTCCACGAACTTCCCCGCCGTCTCCATCGCCCGCAGGAGGGTCGCCTCGGTGTAGTATTTGGGCGGTGTGGTGGTGCGTTCAATCAGTTGCGGCGTGTGCGCACCCTGCTCCCCTTTCTCGAACGCAGGCAACTCCGTTGGGGCGTTCTCTTGGGGTGTTTCCGTGTCGTCGGTCTGCTCCTCTTCGGTCGTGCGCACCCATTCGGTGGGCGATTGGCGTTTCCATTGTAGCACTTGCCGCCAGCCGAGCGACAGCACTTGCCGCCCCGTCGCCTTGAAGACGACAGTGTCCGGTATGTCTTTTGCACCCTCCGCAGGCGTGGTCTTCACCTCCCCCAGCACGGTCGTGTTGCAGACTTCGCAGTCGGGGTAGAACGCCGCCGCAAACCGCTGTACGACCAGGTCGAACACCTTGCGTTCGTCGGCAGTCAGCGCATCGGGGCGTTGCCCTGTGGGGATAATGGCATGGTGGTCGGTTACTTTCTTGTTGTCGAACACTTTCTTCGTCTTCGGGAGCGAGGTCGGGGTCTTCTTCCCATCTGCCTGCAGGGCAAGCAGGGGCTGCACTTGGGGGTAGAAGTCCTTGATTCCCTGCAGCGTAGCGGGTATCTTCGGGTATAGGTCTTCGCTCAGGTAGGTGGTATCGACACGGGGGTAGGTGGTGATGCGCTTC
>CAVFIY010000241.1:0-3518 GCA_963622435.1 Bacteroides uniformis
GAGGAAACGAGAACCTCCCCAACAGCGTCAGCGCCTCCAAAGGAGGGGCTAACAAAACTAGATACAACTAGTTCAACTAGATAAACTAGATGAACTAGAATATCTAGAACTATCTAGACGGTCTAGAATATCTAGTCGCCCCGAGTGCTTGGCGCTGTGCGAATCCTTTATTTGAATCCACTATTTGAATAATTTTTCGTGTATTTGGAGGACAATATCGTCCCTTCCTGCCTTTTATTATAATTTATGTCCATACGGCGCAGCCGTCCGTCGAAAAAAGAAAATTATTGTCCGTGGCGACACGCCACCGTCCGTCGAAAGTTCCCTGCAAACTCGCTGCAAGAACTTTTTTTTCGTGTATTTAGAGCATATATTTGTGTGTTTCCGAAAAAAGCCGTATATTTGCAGCCGATTTGGGAAAACACAGCCCTTACGAAATCTAATAACATCACAATATGCAATCCAAAAAGTCACAGAAAGCCAGTCTGGAGGGCAATCAACTCATCTATGTACTGATGGGTTTTGTGCTCGTATTGAGCGTCTGCTATGTCGCTTTTGAGTGGACTGAGAAAGAGGTTACGAAGTACGAGGTGGTGGATACCGACTTCCTTTTCGAGGAGGAGGTGGAGATTCAGCAGACCTCACAACAAGAGAATACTCCCCCGCCCCCACCTCCTGCAGCCCAAGAGGTTGAGGTGCTCAATGTCGTAGAGGACGATGTCGAGACCGAGGCTATCGAGATTAACACGGAGGACGATAAGAACACCGAGGTGGTTATCGCTGCGCCCGTAGAGGCTCCTGTGGAGGAAGAGGAAGAGGAGAGCGTGGTCTTCGTGGTTGTAGAGACGATGCCGGAGTTCCCCGGCGGTCAGCAAGCCCTCTTTAAGTACCTGAGCGAGAATGTCAAGTACCCTGTCATTGCGCAGGAGAACGGTATCCAGGGGCGTGTTATCTGCCAGTTCGTGGTCAATAAGGACGGTGCTATCGTCGATGTCGAGGTCGTTCGTTCGGGTGGTGACCCTTCGTTGGATAAGGAGGCAGTGCGTGTCATCAAGTCCATGCCGAAGTGGAACCCGGGTAAGCAGCGCGGTAAGGCAGTGCGTGTGAAATACACCGTGCCGGTTAATTTCCGCTTGCAATAATAGGGACTACTATAACAACTATAGCCTCTATAGCGGCTATGGAATAAGACAAATAGGGTGGATATAGCCCAAAAGGATATTATGTATTGCAAGAATGTCGGCGCGAGGCGTGCCGACATTCTTCGTAAAGAACTGGGGGTAACGACGGCACTCGATATGCTCCGGCAGTATCCTTATAAGTATATAGACCGCAGCCGTTTCTACCGTATCTCCGAGATTGAGGACGAGGACACCTATGTCCAGATTGTCGGCGTGGTGCTGGATTGGCACACGGTAGGCTCGGGGCGGGGGCAGCGTCTGACGGCGCGGTTCTCCGACGGGGCGAACGAGGTGGAACTCGTCTGGTTCAAGGGTGTGCAGTATGTCCAACTCGAGAAAGGCGTGCGTTACCTGCTCTTCGGCAAACCCTCCGTCTTCAACCACGCTTATAACTTCGTCCACCCCGAACTGACCCCGCTGGATAAGGTGCGCCCCGAGACCACGCAGGGGCTGGAGCCGCATTATAACACCACCGAGGGCATGAAGAAAGCGGGCATCACCTCCCGCACCATGCGTACTATCATCGCGAGCCTGCTGCCCGACCTTCGGGAGGGCGTCCCCGATACGCTCGACTACGACCTTCGACAACGCTACCACCTCATGGGGCTGACCGACGCCCTCCGACAAGTCCATTTCCCCCCGAACACGCCTGCCATGCAGGAGGCACGCGCCCGCTTGAAGTTCGAGGAACTCTTCTATATCCAACTTCAGATTCTCCGTCAGATGAAACGGCGGGAGCAGAACCCGGGCTACCCGATGCCGATAGTCGGGCGCTTCTTCCATGCGCTCTATGCCTGCCTGCCTTTCGCCCTTACGGAGGCGCAGAAACGCGTCATTCGGGAGATACACGCCGACCTTAAGTCGGGGCGGCAGATGAACCGCCTCTTGCAGGGCGATGTGGGCAGCGGCAAGACCCTTGTCGCACTGCTCTGCTGCCTGCTGGCGGTAGATAACGGCTACCAGACCTGCCTCATGGCACCGACCGAGATACTCGCCCACCAACACCTCGAGACCCTCACCGCTTTCCTCCGTCCGATGAACGAACGCCTGCGCGAGGCAGGAGGGCGCGAGGTGCAGATAGCCCTGCTCACGGGTTCGACCACCAAGAAACAGCGCGAGAGCCTCCATAGCCGCCTCACTACGGGGCAGATAGACATCCTGATAGGGACGCACGCCCTGCTCGAAGACACGGTGCAGTGGGCGAATCTCGGCTTCGTCGTCGTGGACGAGCAGCATCGCTTCGGCGTGGCGCAGCGGGCGAAACTGTGGGCGAAGAATATTTGCCCGCCGCATATCCTGGTCATGACCGCCACGCCTATCCCCCGCACGCTGGCGATGACGGTCTATGGCGACTTGCGCGTGAGCGTGATAGACGAACTCCCGCCGGGGCGCAAACCCGTGCAGACGCTGCATTATTCCATTCAGCGTAAGGCGGCGGTCTATCGGTTCATGCAACAGCAGATTGCCGCGGGGCGACAGGTCTATGTGGTCTATCCGCTGATTAAGGAGAACGAGAAACTCGACTTGCAGGACTTGCAGAACGGCTATCGCGAACTCTGCGATGCCTTCCCCGACCTCCGTATCTCGATGGTACACGGGCAGATGCGGGCGCAGGAGAAAGACGAGCAGATGCAGGCGTTCGCCGCAGGCAGGACGCAGATTCTCGTCGCCACCACGGTCATCGAGGTGGGGGTGAATGTGCCTAACGCGAGCGTGATGATTATCGAGAACGCCGAGCGGTTCGGCTTGAGCCAACTGCACCAGTTGCGGGGGCGTGTCGGGCGCGGTGCAGAGCAGAGTTACTGCATACTGCTGACCGATGTCGAACTGACCAAGGACACGCGCAAACGGATGGATATCATGGTCGCCACCAACGACGGTTTCCGTATCGCCGAGGCGGACTTGCAGTTGCGCGGGCCCGGGGACTTGGAGGGGACGCAGCAGTCGGGCTTGCCGTTCGACTTGCATATCGCATCGCTCTCGACGGACGGCGTACTGCTGGAGCAGGCGCGTCGGGCGGCAGAGGAGGTCTTGGCGCAAGACCCGCTGCTCGAGAACCCGGAGAACGAGATATACCGCAACCAACTGAGCCTCCTCCGCCAGGAAGCACACAACTGGTCAGAGATTTCGTGACAGCCGCAGGCTGTCGCGAAATCTCTGACCGGTCAGACCGCTCACTTCGTTCGCTGTTAGACCGCCTTACGGCTGTTAGACCGTCCCTGCGGGACTGTTAGAAGTTAGACCGTTTCACTGTTAGAAGTTAGACCGCTGCGTTTGCCGCTGCCTGGGGGCGTGGGTGTCCCCACCCGCGGCGGTTTGGAACAAACCGTTTGACTA
>CAVFIY010000242.1:0-3510 GCA_963622435.1 Bacteroides uniformis
ATTTTCGAACCACCTTCGAACCACCTTCGAATCACCTCCGAACCACCTCCGAAGAAACTATAGAATACAGCACATCTAAACCGCCATATAGAACACAAAATACCGCTTCTATTATTACTTACTAACAAAATTCCCATCTTACGCCTGCGGTCGTCCGTTCTGGAGAAAAAACACTAGTTACCCGTATAAAAATCACAGGTTGCCCGTCCAAACAACGCCCTGCCAATAAATTACAACGGAAAATCGGATAAGGTTTTGCTAATTCAAAAATAATTCGTACCTTTGCACGCTGTTTTTGCAACTCGATGGGAAATAGCAACAACAAAAGCGCAGTGCCGACACCCGCCGAGAGCCGCACTGCCGCCCCTAACAGACTGAATATAAACACACAAAGATATTATGGCAAGTTTACAAAAAATTCGTAATCATGGCGCGTTGCTCATCACCATTGTGGGACTCGCTATGTTAGCCTTTATTATGGGCGACTTCCTCAACTCGGGGAGTTCGTTCTTCAATCGCAGCCGCGAGAATGTGGCAACCATTGAGGGCGAAGACATCCATTACACCGAGTACGAGGCAGCCAAAGACCAACTCACCGATGTATATAAAATCGAGTCCGGACGCTCGGATTTCGATGAGGAGATGACCAACCAAATCCGCAATCAGGTATGGCAAATGATGCTCTTGGACTATACGCTCAAGGCACAAGCCGAGAAGATTGGTATGGATGTTACCGCCGATGAGTTGAGCGAACTCTGCATCGGCGAGAACCCGCACCAACTCATCCGCAGCCGCCGTGCATTCTACGACGAGAACGGGCAGTTCAGCCGCACGGCACTCGTGCAATTCCTGGCAACGATTGAGAACGACGCAGACGATGCCGAGCAAGCCGCTGCGCTTAAGCAATACAAATCCTACTGGATGTACTGGGAGAACGCCGTTCGCTTGACTTATATGCAAGAGAAATACACCTCGCTGGTGCAGCACTTGGTTAAGGCAAACTCGATTGACGCCAAGTACGCATTCGATGCCCGTCAGAACAGCACGAGCGTAGAGTATGTCATGCAACCGTATTTCACTGTAGCCGACAGCCTGGTAAAGGTGAGCGAGAGCGACATCAAGAAACTCTATAAGGAGCATAAACCGCTCTACAAGCAGACCCCGAACCGCGCCATTGCGTATGTTACCTTCGACATCACGCCGTCGGAGCAGGACTTTGCGGACGCAGAGAACGCTATCAAGAACCTCGAGGAAGAGTTCAAGACCACAGACGATGTGGCATTGATTGTCAATGTATACTCGGATGTCAACTACGACGGACGCGACTACTCGAAAGAGACCGTTCCCGCACAGTTCCGCGACTTTGCTTTCGGCAGCAACGCCAAGGCAGGGCAGACCACGGACATCCTCTTCGAGAACAATACCTACGCCATTGCCCGTATCATGAAGTGCGGCTACTCGCTCCCCGACTCCGTTGAGTTGAAGGCGATTGCACCTGCGGGGCAAGAAGACCAGGAACTCGGCTGGTACACGGCGGACGAACTGCCACAGAACATCGCAGAGCCGGCATTGGCAGGCAAGCGCGGCGGGCGTTTCACGGTTAAACAAGGGCTGAACGAGCAGACTTTCGAGATTATGGATATCAGCCCCGCCACCCCGAAAGTGAAGTTGGCTATTCTCCAACGCGAGGTAAACCCGTCGAACAAGACCTACTCTACTCTTTATAATAAGGCGAAGCAGTTTGTATCCGCCAACCAAAGCGAGGAGGCACTGCGTGCCGCAGCGTCCGAAGCAGGATTGGTAGTCTATCCGCAATACAACCTCCAGGCTACCACCGAGAAAGTGGGCAACCTCAAGTCGAGCCGTCAGATTGTACGCTGGGCGTTCGAGGACAAACGCAAAGAGGGACAAGTGAGCGATGTATATGAGTGCGGCGACAAGTTCGTTGTAGCAGTGTTGACCGAGATTAACGACGGCGAATACCGCCCGTTGGAGTCGGTGCGTGCCGAACTCACTATGGAGGCAATCAACAACGCCAAGGCAAAGTATATCAGCGAGAAACTCGCAGGCGTGAAGTCGTTGGACGAGGCGGCTGCCATCACGGGTACGCAGATACAGAGCGTAGAGAAAGTGTCGCTTTCGGACTACCGCTTCGGCAATGCAGGAGCAGAGCCTGCCATCATCGGTGCGGCTTTGGCATTGGCAGACAACACTTTGAGCGAGCCGCTGAAAGGTAACCTCGGCGTGTATGTACTCAAGACGGGTACGAAAGTGAACGCCGGCGGCGAACTGAACGCCGAGCAGGAGAAGCAGATGATATCTGCCCGCTACGCATACAGCCTGCCCTACCAAGCCATTTCTCTCTTGGAGGACAAAGCCGAAGTAGAAGACCACCGCGGCAACTTCCAATAACCCTCGGCGCATATAGTAAAAATGAAAGTCGCTTTCTGTTCCCCAAAGGGCAGAAAGCGGCTTTCTTTTTCGGCACAGCATATATCGGTCAGATACAGACGAATTCAAAAAGCGCTGTGGATTTGCACACATCAAAGAAAAAGCGTACCTTTGCAAGTCGTATCAAACCAATGAGTATCAACAAACCGAATATGACCCGGCGCAGCCGACAGACAAACCGACAGACGAACCACCCGTGGCTATGGGTGCCGACACTCTACTTCGCCGAGGGAGTGCCGTATTTCTTGGTTACCGCCGTCAGTATAGTGCTGTTCAACCAACTGGGCATGCCAAACGGCAAGATGGCACTCTTCACGAGCATCATCTCTTTCCCGTGGGTCATCAAGCCGCTGTGGAGTCCGTTTGTGGATGTCGTCAAAACCAAGCGTTGGTGGGTGATCCTGATGCAAAGCCTTATGGTGCTGTCCGTGCTGCTCATTGCGTGGCTAGCGCCGAAAGGTTATTTCACATGGGCGTTGATTCTGTTCACCATTACCGCCTTCGCCTCCGCTACGCACGATATTGCCGCCGACGGTTATTATATGCTGGCGCTCAATCAAAAGGAACAAGCCGCCTTTGTGGGCATACGCTCTACCTTTTACCGCATTGCGGGCGTGTTCTGCCAATCGCTGCTGTTGCTCTGCGTCGGTACTTTGCAGAAATACACCACACTCCCCAAAGCATGGATGTATGTGCTACTCGGTTGCGGGGTGCTGATTGCCCTTATTGCACTGTGGCACAATCTGTTCCTGCCCGATGTAGAGCCCCACAAAGACACAAGCGAAACGGATAGAAAACACATACTGCACGAGGCAGGCATAACTTTTGTAGAGTTCTTTCGCAAGCCGGGCATAGGGTTAGCGCTCTGTTTTATGTTGCTCTATCGCCTGCCCGAGGCACTGTTGTTGAAACTGAACAACCCGTTCTTCTTGGACGCAACCGAGAAAGGCGGATTGGGATTGGATGTGGATATGGTGGGATATATTTATTTCATCGGGTTGGTACTGATGCTCATAGGTGGCATATTGGGGGGATTGTGGGCAAGCCGCTACGGAATCA
>CAVFIY010000243.1:0-3506 GCA_963622435.1 Bacteroides uniformis
CACAAATTCCTCCTCTTCAAAATCGACAAAATTACATTTTGTCAATTTTGAGCCCTCAATGGAGAACTCCTTATTATAATTTGTTCCGCAGCAGAAACGCACTGCATGCGTTTTATGCTACACAAATTCCTCCTCTTCAAAATCAAATATCGAGTTTTGTCGATTCTAAGATAATTCCACGCGTGTGCATAATACACCACTTTAAGCGCTTCGCACAATGCGACAAAAAGCGTGCAAAATTACATTATATTTCCGACAAATCCAAATAAAAAATTCTATCTCGGACGTTTTTATAGCAAATCGGTAAAGTTTTTTTCCAATTCCGCTTTACGGCATGCCCCAATATGGCGATTTACCAATTCCCCGTTTTTGAAGAAAAGCATTGTCGGGATATTCATAATGCCATATTGCTCACACACTTCCGGATTGTCATCCACATTGAGTTTTCCGACACGCACACGTCCCTCATAGTCTGCTGCCAGCTCATCCACTATCGGCAACATCATCTTACAAGGACCGCACCAAGGTGCCCAAAAATCGATTACAAGGGGAGTCCCCTCTGCCAACAACTCTTTGAAGTTGGCGTCTGTTACTTCTAATGCCATAACTATCTAGTATTTAATACATTAACTTATTATCCGTTCCATATTATACTTTCTCACGGAGTTGCTTGATGGTAATACGCTTCTGAGTAGGACGGGCCAGCAAAATATCCGTCAGTGGGTCTTCCAGATAGGTCTGTATCGCCCGGCGGATGGGACGCGCCCCGTTCTGCGGGTCGTACGATCGTTCCAAGAGGGCCGTTTCCGCCTCAGGTGTGAGCACCAATTGGTGTCCGGTCTTCCGCAAACGCTCCTGCAATAGTGCCACCTCGATAGTCACAATACGAGCCAAAGCTTCACGCGACAGCGGTTGGAACGTAATCACATTATCAATACGATTGACAAACTCGGGTGGGAACGATTTCTGCAACGCCTTGAGTAACATTTGGTTACTCGTTTTTGCGTCCAACTCCGACACTCCAAATCCGATACCGGCGCCAAAATCCTTCAGCTGACGCGTACCCACATTGGAAGTCAGAATAATGATCGTATTGCGAAAATCCACCACATGTCCTTGACGGTCTGTCAGCCGTCCCTCGTCCAATACCTGCAGAAGGATATTAAATATGTCGGGGTGCGCTTTCTCTATCTCATCGAAAAGCACGATCGAATACGGTTTGCGACGCACCGCTTCGGTCAGTTTGCCGCCATCCTCGTGTGCCACATAGCCCGGAGGAGCCCCCACCAACAGCGAAACCGCATGTTTCTCCATGTATTCCGACATATCGAAACGGATAATCGCATCTCGGCTGCCAAACATCTCTTCAGCGAGGCATTGTGCCAAATATGTTTTGCCCACGCCCGTCGGCCCCAAGAAAAAGAACGTACCTATCGGCCGATGCGGATCACGCAATCCCAAGCGGGAACGGCGAATCGCTTTCACTATTGTCTCCACCGCCTCGTCTTGCCCGATCACACGGCGGCGCAGCACCTCATCCATGGTGCGCAAGCGCTCTGTCTCGGCTTTCTGCACACGCTGCACAGGTACGCCCGACATCATCGACACCACAGCGGCAATATCATCCACCGTAATCGGATAGGCCTCTGCGGTTTCAGTATTCTTCTCATTATCAGAAGCCCGCAACGCCTCTTGACGGGTATGCGCTCGAGCACCGGCCTCATCCATTACATCGATCGCTTTGTCGGGAAAAGCTCGGTCGGTCAGGTAACGCTCCGCCAAATCGACGGCTGCCTTCAGGACCTCATCGGAATAGGTCACTTTGTGATACTCCGCGTAACGAGAACTCAGGCGTTGCAGGATAGTCAGCGTCTCCTCTTTGGTTGTCGGACGCACCACCACTTTTTGGAAACGACGCTCCAATGCGCCGTCTTTCTCTATCGAAGTGCGGTATTCATTGGTCGTCGTAGCGCCAATGCACTGCACCTCCCCTCGTGCCAACGCCGGCTTCAGGATGTTTGCTGCATCCAAAGAACCCTGCGCATTGCCGGCACCGATTATCGTATGTATCTCATCTATAAAAAGGATCACTTCGGGATGGCGTTGCAGCTCTTGCAACACACTTTTCATACGTTCCTCAAACTGACCGCGGTAGGTAGTCCCGGCCACCATCGCCGCCACATCCAGCGTAATGATACGCTTGCCCTGCAGTACTCCGGCCGTGCCTTCAACGATTCGCAGTGCCAGCCCTTCCACGATAGCCGACTTCCCCACTCCGGGTTCCCCAATCAAAATCGGATTATTTTTCTTGCGACGGGAAAGAATCTGTACAACCCGCTCTATTTCCACTTCACGCCCGACCACCGGATCCAATTTACCCAGTTGTGCTTGTTTGGTCAGGTCGTGTCCGTATTTATCGAGTGCCGTAGTCGTGCCCACCTTACTCGAGTTCGCCTGCGGGCGTTGCGGACGCCCATCCTCCACATCACTCCCCTGCCCCATGCCGGCAGTCGGTGCCGAAATAGTCGAATGCGGTTTAGCATACAATTCCACCATCTGCTCATAGGAGAGATTCCAATTCGACACCAAGTAGATAGATGCTCTATTGATACGCTGCCGCAGAATGGCGAGCAACAAGTGCGCACTCCCCACAGCCTCAGCATGATACTCACGGCTGATTCCCTCTGCGATACGCAGAATACTCTCCACAAGGCTGCTGCGTGTCACGGGCGACACCATTTCCTGCGCCTCTTCTGCCAAAGCCGCATCTATATTTTGTTTCACCACATCGGGTTGCACTCCGGCTTTGAGCAACAAGTTATACGCATCGCCCTCTGCCAAACGCAGAATGGCGAGCAACAAGTGCTCCGGAAGTATCTGTTGATTTTGCAATCGCTCGGCTTCATCTCGAGCGAAAATCAATATCTTATTTAATCGTATAGTTAAAGGCATATTTCTTTTCTCGCTTACGCTTGCGTTCATGGCTCACGGCTGTCGCTTTATCGACTGCGCGTCAGTGCCCACTGCGTTCACGTAATTATATTGTTTTCGTAGTTATTGTAGTTTATGTTGCTATCTTGTTTACACCCGCTTCAGCAGCTCTGCATGTTAATTGAGCCGTCTTTGCATGTTAATTGTTAATTCCTAATTCCTAATTCTTAATTCCTAATTACTTATAGAAGTGCCAAGCCAGGCCTGCACGGAATACATCGGGGTTCATCGGATAATTCGGCATGGCGAAATAGTTGTGATTCGACTGCATAAACAGATGGTTGAAATGCGTGTAATGCGCAAAGAACCGCAAGTGCAACGATCGAACATAGAAATTCGCATACACATTCAGTATCGGGTAATTCCCCACTTTCGTCTCCGTCTGCACACAGAACTGCGCCGTGGCCGGATTCAGCACCGGTGCATAGTACGAGGAGAAATACCGCATATCCACGCCAATCTGCGCATCCAGTGCTCGAAACCAAGTGCCGTGGTAGTACAGATTGTGATAGAGC
>CAVFIY010000244.1:0-3475 GCA_963622435.1 Bacteroides uniformis
ATATCATCCCTCTCTGCCTACCGCACACAAAAAAGGCTGCCGAATTACTCGACAGCCCTTTTAGGATAGGAGAGATTTCGTCTGTTAATGCTTATCGACAGGGCAGGTTCCTACGATACTACTCGTACTTATAGGTAACCACGGCGGTCGATTCGGACGACCAGTTGTGGTACAAGGTGACGCTGAGATTACTCCAATGGGGATTCACTATGACAGGGTCACCGAACTTTTCCTTAACGGCTTTGTCTGCTTTCTCGCCGGCCGCCAATACTATCTCTTTTACTGTCTTCTCGCTGGTTTGAGCCTTGATGTAAACGGAATTGTCGCCTAACGGTATAGCACCGTCTATTTCCTTCAACGCAGCAAGATAAATCTGTTGTAAATCCCCTCTAGTAAGACCGGCAGTACCGGCTGCATCTCCTGTGGATGAGGAATACGAACCGCTAGCCGTAAAACTGATCGCTACATCCTTTGTTACCGTCTCACCGCAACCGGTGAAACTAAACAGTGCCACTGCTGCAGCGGCTACTGCGAAGAATACCTTTTTCATTGTTCTAATGATTGATTTGTTGTTAGTTTATTGATATTTTAGAGAGTCCGGATTGTCTAGACTATCTAAATATTCTAGGATTGTTTCGTGTGCGTCGTCGTTTACTTCCGCAGGGCGGCGAGGGACTCTTGGATAGAGGCGATACGCGCTTCGGCGTCGGCTTTCTTCTTGCGCTCGAGTTCTACCACCTCGGGTTTGGCGTTCTGCACAAAACGCTCGTTGCCGAGTTTCGCCATTACGCCCCGCAGGAAACCCTCTTGGTGCTGCAAGTCTGCCTCCAGTTTCCGTATCTCGTCCTCGACATTGATGAACTTATCGAGCGGGACGCTGTATTCCGTCGTACCGACAATGAACGATGCGCTGCCCGTACTCTTCTCGCTGACAGCATAGACGATATGACAGTTGGCGAGTTTCTCCACCAACTTGCCCGTTTCGACAGCCGCGGTGGCAGATGTATTGAGCGTCAGTTCCTCCTTTTGCGGGATGTTCTTCCCCGCACGGATATTGCGGACATTGGATACGACTTGTTTCAGCGTCTCCATTTCGACAAGTAATGCCTCGTCTATTGCGCCAAACTCGCCCAGCGGCGTCACCATAATGCTCTCGCCCTGTTTGCGCTCCGTCAGGTTCTGCCACAACTCCTCCGTAATGAACGGCATGAAGGGGTGGAGCAGTTTGAGCATCTTGTCGAAGAAAGCGAGTGTTGCCTCGTAGGTGGTGCGGTCGATAGGCTGCCCGTATGCAGGCTTAATCATCTCCAAGTACCAACCGGAGAACTCATCGCAATAGAGTTTGTAGATAGCCATCAGCGCTTCGCTCAAGCGGTACTTCTGGAACAGGTCTGCTATCTCCGCCGCCGTCTGGGCGAGCAGCGAATCGAACCAACGGACTGCCAGACGCTCATTGTCGCCCTGTGGCTTGTCTGCCACCTCCCAGCCTTTGACCAAGCGGAAGCAGTTCCATATCTTGTTGTTGAAGTTGCGCCCTTGTTCGCATAGGCTCTCATCAAAGAGAATATCGTTGCCTGCGGGGGCGGCGAGCATCATACCCATACGCACGCCGTCGGCACCGAAACGCTCTATCAGGTCGAGCGGGTCTGGGCTGTTGCCCAACGACTTGGACATCTTACGCCCGAGTTTATCGCGCACGATACCCGTGAAATAGACATGGTGGAACGGCATCTTGCCCATGTATTCATACCCCGCCATAATCATACGCGCCACCCAGAAGAAGATAATGTCGGGCCCCGTAACGAGGTCGGCAGTTGGGTAGTAGTATTGTATCTCTGGATTGTCGGGATGCTCTATACCGTCAAACAGGCTGATAGGCCACAACCACGAGGAGAACCATGTATCCAATGCCCCCTCGTCCTGCACCAACTCTTCGCCCGCAAGCCCCATGGCTGCTGCTTTCTCCTGTGCTTCGGCGAGTGTCTCGGCTACGATAATTTTCTCCTCCGGATAGGCTTCTGCACCTGTGCTGTCGAGAATAGACTTGGCGTAGTACGCCGGTATGCGGTGTCCCCACCAGAGTTGGCGGGAGATACACCAGTCTTTGATATTCTCTAACCAGTTGCGGTAGGTGTTCTTATATTTAGTAGGATAGAAAACGATGTCGTCGTTCATAACGGGCGGCAGTGCAATATCGGCAAAGTGCTGCATACGGATGAACCACTGCAGGCTCAAACGCGGTTCGATAGGCACATTGGTACGCTCGGAATAGCCGACCTTGTTGGTGTAGTCCTCGACTTTCTCCACCAAACCGAGTGCCTGCAAGTCCTCGACAATCTGCTTGCGGCAGTCGAAACGATCCATACCGTGGTATTTGGCAACGGCAGGACGGAACTCCGGCTCGACGGTATCCATATTCAGGTGCGCATCGGGCGTGAAGATATCGATGGTGCGGAGGTTGTATTTCTGCCCCAACGCATAGTCGTTGACATCGTGTGCCGGCGTTACTTTCAGGCAGCCCGTACCGAAACCAATCTCCACATAGCGGTCTTCGATAATAGGAATAACACGCCCCACGCCCGGCACGATGACATGCTTGCCGCGCAGCCACTGGTTCTTCTCTTCCTTAGGATTGATGCAGACGGCTATATCGCCGAAGATAGTCTCGGGGCGAGTGGTGGCAACGACGGCGTAGTCCGCCCCCGTCTCGGGATTTGTCACGCCCGGCTCTGCCACCTTGTAGCGCAGGTAGTAGAACTTGCTATGCTCCTCGTGGTAGATGACCTCCTCGTCGCTCAATGCAGTCTGCCGCTCGGGGTCCCAATTGACCATACGCAAGCCGCGGTAGATAAGTCCTTTCTTATAGAGGTCGCAGAAGACATGAATCACGGCACGCGAGCGGGTCTCGTCCATCGTGAACGAAGTGCGGTCCCAGTCGCAAGAGCAGCCGAGTTTGCGCAACTGCTTGAGAATAATGCCTCCGTGTTCGTCCGTCCAGTCCCACGCATGTTTCAAGAACTGCTCACGCGTCAGGTCGGACTTGTTAATGCCCTGCTCCTTCAGGCGCTTGATGACTTTCGCCTCCGTAGCAATCGAAGCGTGGTCTGTACCCGGCACCCAGCAGGCGTTCTTGCCCTCCAAGCGGGCACGACGCACGAGAATGTCCTGAATAGTCTCGTTCAGCACATGCCCCATGTGCAGCACGCCCGTAACATTCGGTGGGGGAATAACGACCGTAAAAGGCTCACGACCGTCGGGTTCGCTATGAAAGAGTTTGTTGTCTAACCAGTATTGATACCAGCGTGCTTCGATGTCGGTTGGATTGTATTTCGATTCCATGAACTTAAAGCAATTTGTTAAATTGTAGATTTGTAAATGGGTATTGTGAATTGTGCATTATAGTCTGAAACGATACATCACTATAACAGCACTGCAAAAAGCCTGCAAAGTTACGCATTTTTCTGCACATATCAAA
>CAVFIY010000245.1:0-3458 GCA_963622435.1 Bacteroides uniformis
CAGCAGGAGTCGTCGAAAATAGAGATTTTTACTACACATCCATTCGTGAAGACGGAACTCTTGATGAGGACGAAATGAGAGAAATGTGTACAAAATTCTATGAAATTCCTGCAAAACGGCTTTCTGCGCAGCAACACATAATAGATATGTGCAGAAAACACATACATCAACCGCTACACACATAGAAAATGTACCATAAAATTATGGGCGGAGCAAATGGATGAATATAAAATAAACAAATTATCGCAGCAAAGAATTTATGCTGCGATAAATATAAAAATCGAAGATAATAACATCCCTCGTGAGAGGGGTTCAAAAATAACTTTAAGTATTTATGATAAATTACGATTGTATCGAATCTTTACACTTACCAACCCGTAGACAAATACGCGGTGGCGAGCAACAAATTTCAACACAACATACAAACCTACGCGATAGCGAAAATACGCACGAAGTGCGAGAATACGCTTCAGCGAACATACGCACGCAGTGCGAAGATACGCACGAAGTGCGTAAAAGCGTGTATTCTCGTCCCCTGACGGCGGAGGATATGGGGCGTACTCTGCGCGGGATGTATCAACGAAAAGTCAATGTCCCCGCCCCCAACAGCCCTTATTATAATGCGGACGCAGATGAACCGCGTTTTATAACGCTGGGTGATTTTGTCAAAATTAAAAAATCATTGCGCACGCAAGAGATAGCCATCCGTGAGGCAAACCAACGGCACGACGAGGCAGAGGTGAAACGCCTAAAAATGGAATGTCCTATACTTCTCTTCAACGCTGCGGGCATGCAGGGGGACAAATCCCGTTGCGACGAAAACGCCCTTCCGTCGGGCAATGCGTTCCTCGATTTGGATAAAACACCGGAGCGGGGGGCATATATATATCGTGACAAAATCCGAGGGAGAGAGAAAGAATTGGGCATCGTCTATGCCGAGGAGTCGCTCTCGGGCTACCTGCACTGTGTCATCGCCCGCCGTGAGGGCGAAAGCATCGCAGCTGCAGCAACGCGTGTGGCGCGTGCCATCGGAATGGAGCAGTACCTTGACACGACGACATTCAATATCTCGCGTGCTTCGTTCATGACATCCACGATGCTATATATAGACATCGACGCCATGACATGGAACCCCGCACTGAATTTCGCCGACGCCATCGCCGTCGCACAAAAATTCTCCGCCGGTGGCGTGTCGGCGGGTGCTCCCGCCGAGCAACAAATTTCATTGCACAATACAAACCTACGCGACAGCGAGAATACGCGACAGCGAACATACGCTTCAGCGAACATACGCGAAGCGAAAATACGCACACAGTGCGAAGATACGCACGCAGTGCGAGAATACGCTTCAGCGAACCTACGCGATAGCGAAAATACGCGAAGCGAAAATACGCGAAGCGATAGCGTAGTCTATCGCTGTGGTGAGGATATGGATACGCTGCCTACCGTTGCGGGGTGGGAGGAGTATGAGCATGTGCCGATGCGAAAACTTATCGACGAGGACATCAAACGAATTACGAAGACGGGCGAAGTCAAAACCGGAAATCGCAACGATACATATTTTAACCTTATCAGAGATTTTCGACATATTATACACGATGATAAAAGCCTATTCGACGCAATACCTAATTTTGGTTTACCCCAAGATGAGGTAGAGAGTGCGTTTCGTTCTGCAAAGAGTGACAAATATGTGCAGATTTACAGGCCATTTGAAACCTTACTGCGCAGCCTCATCGAAGAGGCGGCGTTGGAGAGAGGTGAGGAGTTGAAGCCTAACGACATCGTTACGCCCGTGCGCCCTGAATTGCCACTCCCCAAACCGTTGCAATGGGCAACAGACAGATTGTCTTTCTCGCCCGATTTGACGGACGCTACCCTCTACGCGCTGTTGGTTGCTTATGCCACGGTGGCACCGTATCGTTTCAATTATTGGTTCGACGAAGAAGAGCATTCGTTTGCCTTGAATGCGCTGATAACGGGCACCCCCGCATCGGGTAAGTCGTACATCATGAAGGCGGTGGAGGCTATGCTTTTGCCGGTGCGAGAGAACGACGCCAAAGCCGAACGGGAGCGAGAGGAGGAAGAGGAAAAAATTCGATTAGGGTTGGCAGACTCCGAACGAAAGCAAAAAACCGCACGGCGTATCGTCCAGTCCTACACTTCGCGGGGAGAGATGCTCAAGCTTATGCGTGAGGCAAAAAATCAGCGTGTAATACAAGTAACCTCGGAATTCGCCGAAATAATCAACAATAATTCGAAGGAATACTCCGCCCCGACGCAGGTGTATAACAAGTCGTTCGACTCCGATTTCGTGGGCGCAGGCTTCTGCGACTCCAAGTATTCGGCGGCGACTACCCGTGCTACGGTGAATGTCTGCGCCACGGGAACACCGAGTTGTTTGGACTATTTGCGCTCGCATATCGACGACGGTTTGGCTAGTCGTTTCGTCATCTATCGCCTGACAGACTGCATAAAAGTAGACAAAATACGAGGCTATACGGCAGCCGAGAAGATGCAACTTCGCACCTTTACCGCTTCGTTACTCGCTAAACCCGTTCGACACATCCACTGCCCGTGGGCAGATAAGGCAGCCCGTTCGTGGTGGCA
The DNA here is from genome assembly GCA_963622435.1 of Bacteroides uniformis. Classification (GTDB taxonomy): domain Bacteria; phylum Bacteroidota; class Bacteroidia; order Bacteroidales; family Paludibacteraceae; genus Colicola. Next base: position 2,608 of record CAVFIY010000245.1, read on the forward strand.
CCAAATCGACGAGTTGCAGAAAGAAACGGGCAGCCCGACGATAGATTATTTCCATAACCGCGACTGTGTCATGCTCGCTCGAATCATCTACTTGTTGTCTGTCCTCTACGGTTGCGAGGAATACAGTGATGTCATTCCCGCCGGCGTGTCGCCGGAGACGACAAATCCGGCGGCGGGTGCTGCTGCAGAGCAACAAGCGGGTGCTGCTGCCGAGCAACAAATTTCAATGCACAATGCGCAGACTAAGGCAAAAAAAGAGGACGACGGTTTTGGATGCTTGTTGAATTTGGATGACTTGACTTCGTGTGATATCTTCGGCGAGAACGAGGATAATACCTCCAAAAAAGAGGACTTGAGTTCGGATAAGAATGACGGGTTAACGACGGAGCAGAAACAAGAGGCAGCAGTGCAATGGGGAGTATATCTGGTAGACAAACTGCTTAACTCGCAGTACAACGAGTTTGCGGATTTGCTTGAGAACCAAGTAGATGCCACACCTATGCCGCCGAAATGTACGAATGTCTACGCCGCATTGCCGGAAGAATTTACGCCGAAACAATTCTGCGCCATCAGCGGTAAAGACGCACTAAATTACTCGCGTATCATTCGTAAATGGCAAGCCGACAATTGGATTGAAAAAACATCGTACGGACACTACCGCAAGTTACACCGCAACTAATTAAGAATTAAGAATTAAGAATTAAGAATTAAAAAATTAAGATTGCAACTAGCAACTATAGAAACTATAAAAACTATAGAAACTATAAAAACTATAGAAACTATAGCAACTATAAAAACTATAGCAATTATAAAAACTATAGCAACTATAGAAACTATAGAAACTATAACCT
>CAVFIY010000246.1:0-3436 GCA_963622435.1 Bacteroides uniformis
GTATAACATAACTATAACATACATCTCACTTCACCGAGGATTTACTCTGCGGTTGAGGGTAGCGTGAGCCCCCTTCTTCTGTCTATATCCCCGTCTATCGTGCAAAAACAAGCCAAAACTATTGCCCATACCATAAAAAAGCAGTACCTTTGCGGTGATAAACGGTTCTCTCCAAAAACAAGAATACACGCTTCCCCAAAAATAAGAACAAACGCTTCCCTCGATTAATACTACAATGTTGTCCCCTCTAAAAAGACTCTTCCCCGTTGTGCTGTTGTTGCTTTGCTGCTTGCCCCTCTCGGCACGCTCAATGCGGCTATACGGCTATGTAGTGGATAGCGATAATCGAGGAATAGAATTGGTAAATGTAGTGCTAGCCAACGCACCTGCCACGCAAGCGGGGAGCAAAGGAAACGCACCTGCCACACCAGCGGGCAGCAAAGGAGATGGCACGGGGCAAATAGGGACAACGACCAACAAAAATGGGTATTACGAACTGATTTTTGATGCGCAAGATACCCTCGATGTCGTGTTCTCGATGATTGGTTACACCACCACGCGCCAACGCATTGTCGCCCCGCAAGAGGTGGTGAACCTGAATGTGGTGCTGCCCACCGATGAACAGTGGCTAGAGGAAGTGGAGGTGCGAGGTATCAAGCGACAAACCAACACGATGGACCACATCGAGGCGGCAACGACGCGCGTCATGCCCGACGCCACGGGCGGCAGTATCGAGAGCCTGCTCATTACCTTTGCTGGCGTGAATCAGAACAACGAACTGAGCAGCCAATACAATGTGCGAGGCGGCAGTTTTGACGAGAACGAGGTGTATGTGAACGGCATAGAGGTGCACCGCCCTCTGCTCATCCGAAGCGGGCAGCAGGAGGGGTTGAGTTTTGTCAATCCGTATATGGTGGAAAATGTGCAGTTCTCGGCGGGCGGATTCGATGCGCAATACGGCGACAAGATGTCGTCGGTGCTGGATATTGAATACAAGCAGCCCAAGCGCTTTGAGGCAAGCCTTAGCGCAAGTCTGCTGGGGGCTAACCTGTATGTGGGGCACGGCGACAGCCTCTTCTCGCAAATGCACGGCATTCGCTACAAGACAAGCCGATACATGCTCGGCTCGCTCAACACATCGGGCAACTACGAGCCGAACTATATTGATTATCAGACCTATATGACGTGGGCGCTCGGCAAGCGCAAAGGGCGTCCCGCTCGCAACGACTGGCAGATGTCGTTCCTCGGCAACTTCAGTCGCAACACCTATCGCTTCCGTCCCGATTCGTCGAGCGTCAGCTGGGGCGGACTCGATACAAAGCAACTGCTCATCTTCTACGAAGGGCAAGAGCGAGATAATTTTACAACCGGATTCGCTGCGCTGAGCGCACACGGGCATGTGGCGCCGGAAGTGAAAATAGGATTCGACCTGAGCGGGTTCTACACCTACGAGCAGGAGAATTATGATATTTCGGGCGAGTATATCTTGAGCAATGGTTCGGCGGGAACGACGGCGAGCGGCATACAAAGCGAGTTGATGGACGGCGCCTCCACCGAGTCGGTGCTTGGCACGGGTGTGTATCATCAGCATGCCCGCAACACGCTACAAGCAGGCGTGATAACGCTGTCGCACACGGGCGAGTGGAAACACGAGGAGAACACGCTGCGGTGGGGCGTGAGCGGGCAGGCAGAACTTATCAGCGACTGCATTCGGGAGTGGGAATGGCGCGACTCGATGGGTTATAGTCAGCCCAACGCCGACCAAGAAATGCGGCTCTATTATGCGCTGGCGGGAACGACTACGATGCGCTCGGGGCGGGTGCAAGGATATATACAGAATACGCACAAGTGGAACACCGACAAAGGACAGGTACTGCTGACGGTGGGCGGGCGACTGCAGTGGTGGAGCTACACCAACGAGGTGCTGCCGAGCCCGCGGGCAAGCGTGGTGTACATCCCCGGCTGGAAACGAGATTTTAGTTTCCGCCTTGCTACGGGATTGTACTATCAGGCACCGTTCTACAAAGAACTGCGCGACACGCTGACCGACGCAAGCGGCGTGACACGAATTCAACTGAACGACAAGCTGCGGGCGCAACGCTCGGTGCATGTCGTGCTAGGCGGCGACTACTATTTCCGTGCGTGGGGGCGGCCGTTCAAACTGACGGCGGAGGGCTATTACAAATACATCGACCGCATGGAGAGTTACACGGTGGACAATGTGCGGGTGCGCTACTCGGGCAAGAATGACGCCACGGGTTATGCGGTCGGGCTCGACCTGAAACTGTACGGTGAGTTGGTGCCGGGAGCGGACAGTTGGATCAGTTTCTCGACCATGTCCGCCAAACAGCGACTCCTTGACCATCCCGAGGCGGGGTGGCTGCCGTCGCCACAGGAGCAACGCTATTCGTTCTCGATGCTGTTTCAGGACTACATCCCGCAATTCCCGCAACTGAAATTCCACATCAAGATGATTTGGAGCGAGGGAATGCCGTTCTCGCTGCCGCGCCACATCACGCAGTACTCGCGCATGTCGGACTATCGGCGTATCGACTTGGGCGCGACATATGCTTTCAATGCCAAAACGGCGAAGTTTATGCGGCGACCGAGCGCAAAACACATCTCGGAGTGGGCGATACAGTTCGAGGTGTTCAACTTGGTAGATTGGAAGAATGTGAACTCCTATTTCTGGGTGACAGACGCCTACAATCAGTCGTGGGCAAGCCCCAACTACCTGACGGGACGGCGCTACAACCTAAAAGTGACGGTGGATTTGAAGTAAATAGTCTATAATGACAAGGTTAGAACAAGGAAAAACACGCGGCATATTAATTGTGAACTGTTAATTGTTAATTAGCCAACACGCTGCATGTTAATTGTTAATTTTTAATTATTAATTGGACCATGGAACAACAGACTCCGATGATGAAGCAGTTTCGGGACATAAAGGCGCAATACCCTGATGCGATGCTGCTATTCCGTTGCGGGGACTTCTACGAGACCTACTGCGAAGATGCTGTGCGAGCGGCAAAGATACTCAACATCACGCTCACGCACCGCAGCAATGGAGCCGGCGGGGTCAATCAGATGCAAGAGATGGCGGGGTTCCCCTTCCATGCGCTGGATACCTATCTGCCCAAATTAGTGCGGGCGGGGCTGCGCGTGGCGATATGCGACCAATTGGAGGACCCGAAACTGACCAAAAAGTTGGTGAAGCGTGGCGTGACGGAGTTGGTGACACCGGGCGTGAGCTACTCGGACACCACGTTGACCCAAAAAGAGAATACATGGGTGGGGTGCCTCCACTACGCCAAACAGACCATCGGCATTGCTTTTCTCGATATATCGACGGGCGAGTTCTTGGCGGCAGAGGGAACGGATGACTACATCGACAAACTGCTGACGGATTTTGCGCCCAAAGAGGTGTTGTTCCTTC
>CAVFIY010000247.1:0-3435 GCA_963622435.1 Bacteroides uniformis
ATAACGATATAGGCCACGGGCGTGGTGAAATAATAACTGAGTTCCTTTCGGTACATAGTTGTTTTTATATTACACAACAGATTATCATCGTGTTATACGAATTATTCAGAAAGGGATGCCATATCTGACCTATGCCTCAAGTTCCCCTATCGAACAGTCCCCGCAAATTGCTAGACAGTGTGTAGCATTTTTGTTCAGCGAGGAAAGCCCGATAGAACAGCGTATCTTTCACCTCAAGCAGCCTCCCCTGCCATCTCTTTTCTTGGCGGCAAAGGTACGACTTTTTCCGCATATCCGCAAGTGTGAAGACACTTAACTTTTAGTAACAATCGTCTAACCCACTGTGTATCAAGTACTCAACAACGCAGCATTCTCCCGCACTACCCGCCGCAAGCCTCCAAAACTGCATATACACTCGTTTTGCATACCACCCGTAAAAGTCCCCTCTTTGCCCATTCCATGCGGGTTGTAAGCCAACAGACACACGCCCCAACCAAGCCGTTTTATACATTTCCGTAAGCAAAAATGAAGCCAACCTCAAGCCACCCTTAAGCAAGCCTCAAGCCGGGGCTAATGTATATACAACAAATATCCAATATGCACAGCATAATTCCGTATTGCTGCATATTTATTCATATATAAAGCAAAAATCCATGTCTAAACGCCATTTCTCTTGCGGGAATAGAGAAAAATATGTACTTTTGCAGCCAATTTCACAGCAAAAACATTCATTATTCATCATCAAACATTCGGTATGAAGAAAAGATTTCTCCTTTTTAGTGCCGCTTTGGTAGCAGGGTGTGCCGCATTATTCGCCGCCCCCGTAAGCACCCAAGCAAGCACCGAAACGACAACCTCCAACCTCTTCCAACGCCTCAATGCCAAGCCCTCGCGTTTCGCTCTCCCCGAGCAGCGTGTATGGGGCAAGCAAAGCGGTGTTCAGCACGCAGCAGCCACAGCCACCACTCCCACTACGGAACTGCCTGCCACCAACGCATGCGGTGTACTGAACGCCCCCGACGGCAGCGTATGGGTGTACACTATCGACTACACCATCGGCGAAAACAAATTCTACACTGCTGCTGCCGTAAAGGTCTATGACGCAGAGAACAAACTCGTCGGTGAGTTTACGGATACATTCGCCGAAGACACCACTATCGTCGGTATCAACTATGTGGAACTCAACCCGCTGGTGACGAAGAAGTTCTTCAATACCGACAACAACTACGAGGTAATGCTCTATGTGCATGCCGTGACGACAGACAACACGGGCAAGGTCTATAACGATGTCTATTCGCTCGGCAAAGCGGACAAGATATGCACCATTGCGGGTAACCAAGTCTTGGCGCAGAACACCGCCACCGACGCCTGGAGCGAGAACTACACCCTTGTCTTCCAACGCGATTCTATGAGTTACGGCACTGACTCCCTCGACGACGGCTACTACTGGCTGCACTTCGATGTCTATACCAAAGCGGGATGGAGCGCAAAGACCCCGACTTTGGCACACACTTTCTCGCTGGACTACTCATTCATCTCCGGCTCGGGCGGCAACTCCGTACCTATCTTGATGGGCAAGAACGGAAAAGATATCTGCTATGTGACGGCGCACTACGAGAAGGAGTTCTTCGACCCGACTACCTCTTACACCGAAGACCCCGTCGTGCAGAAAGACAATCACTTCCTGCTCACGATGTACAACAGCAAGTTCGACACCATCGCCACCACCGCTATCCCCTGCGACAGCGTGGCGGGCTACCTCTATACCTTCCCCTATATCGGCGGACTTCGCTACAACGACGATTTGGCGTTCCATACCTTCAGCGCCGACACCGCCTATATCCTCTCGTTCGACCATTACACCACGACCGATGAGTTCATCACCTCGTACTATGTCTACGATCTGCACGGCAACCTATTGGATACCATTGCCACTTTCACAGACGACTACTTACCCTTAACCGACATCGCAGGGCAAGAAGAGGAGTACTGCTTCACCTATACTAAAGACGACTCGGTACACTTCCAATTTGTCACGCTCCCCTCGTGCCAAACTGTACTCGATATCAACTCTGTCTATAACGGCGACCAACTCTCCTCGAGCATCGACCGTTATCCGACCAAGAACGGCTACTACTATGTAATCGCCCTCTCCAACGGCTCGGACGACGCAGACGGCAACACTATCCACCCCGTCCTTTGGCTGAATCAAGACGGGTCTGTCAACCACTACGACAACATCAATCTCGGCACGAATATCCAAATGGCGTTGCCCTATATCAATGCCAATGCATTCGATCCGTGGTTGTTCGACACCGACAACGAGCGCGAATATATGTTTCTGGTGAAGCGTCTTCAATCCACAGGGTCGTCTGCATCGGACGAACTGCTTTATGTGGTCAATACCAAAGGCGAGCGTCTGCTCGAACTCGGTCCCGATGCTACGAAAGGTAACCTCTCGGGAATCTCGCTTCTCAATACGGAAACCCATCCGCAACTGCTGGTGCTGTACTACAACTACTCACAGTTCACGCCCACTTATGTCAGCCTGCCCCTCAATACCCTATCGGGACAAGGGACAGCCGCCGACCCGTACCAAATAGCCACTGCGGGCGACTTCAAGCAGATAAAGAAACACCCCGCAGCCACCTATAGCGTAGTGGCAGACCTCGACTTCGAGTCGCTCCCCTACGCAGGCGTGGATGCTAACTTCACGGGCGTACTCGACGGGCAGAACCACTTGATTACGAATCTCGTACTGAACGACAATGCCCTTTTCCCCAATGTACTGGATACGGCACACATCCGGAACTTGAACCTCTATGCACCCACGATTACCCTTTCGTCGGCAGGGGAGGCAGGCTTCATCGCAGGCAGTGTCGTGACCGACCAAACACTCGGCGGCAAGGCAACGATTGAGAACATCCATATCTACAACGCCGAGGCGAATGCCACCAAAGGTTACGACGGTGTCTTCGGTAGCATTGCGGGTAGCGTCAGCACCACTTCGGCTATCAGCCTCTGCTCCGCACAAGATACTTGGCTCAATCTTGATGATGCCACCGTAGGCGGTATAGCAGGCGAACTGCGTACAGGCGCAAGCGTCAAAGGCTGTGCATTCTCGGGATTGGTATCGGGTGCTACGGTCGGCGGTATCGTCGGACAAAGCACACTGGGCGATGAGAGCATCAGTAATTGCCACGCCAATGTATTACTCCTCGGCACGAACATCGCAGGCGGTATCATCGGTAGCAACGCCCGCTCTACCGTAACAACCTGCTATGCAGAGGGAGAAATAGCCGCAGAGGGCGACGCTCGTATGGCAGCAGCAGGCGGCATTGCAGGTCTATTGGAAACAACCTACGAGGCTTCTTCCGCCAAGGTAATCGCCAAGAACCTTGTGGGCATAGAGACAATCAGTGCCAAGAACGAAAC
>CAVFIY010000248.1:0-3415 GCA_963622435.1 Bacteroides uniformis
CAGATAGTCTGACCAATTTGTGTGTAACCGTCTCTACCTACTATGAATGCAAAAATGACCATTGTAGTCAAAAAGGAAGAAGATATTATATTAGCCATTGTCTTAATAAGAAATGTCAAGATGTAGTAGATGAGCGTGATTCTTGTAAATGTCCAAATGGTTGGTTGATTTGTAAATCCTGCGCAACTTGTTGTTCACAAGATGTATTTATAAAAAGATATAAATTACTCTCAGGAAATGGATACACTATTTCAGAACGACTAAGAGAGGCATTTCTAAATAATATAGGACATCTTGAGAAAAAAGAATTCTTTTGCCATTCTTGTGGGAAACCACTAAAACGGATTTACAATGAAGATGAAAACGAGAAACAAGATTTTGACCACGAATGTACTAATTGTGAAGAAAAATACCTTATAGATTCTTTACATAAAAATGTGTAATATAATAATACGATTGGAACACAATGGATGTGGTGGAGAAATAATTAACTTCGAACTATCGAAATCTAACTATGTTGGCTGTTGATGTTTACGGCACTTGGGGCAGAGGCCTTTGATGACAAAAGAAACGGAATGAGGGAGATAGCCCTCGGGCAAATGGATAGGTGGAATGGGCGTGTCCTCAAGGCAAAAAGACTGTTGGCAGGACTCGCAATAGAAATGGAGATGCCCCTCCGTATGGTGGCACTCGCCCTCGTGGTGGTGACAGAGTTCGTAGTGCAATATCCCACGCCCGTCCTCAAACGCATGCACCACATCGCAGTCGGCAAACAGCGTCAGCACACGGAAAATACTCGACTTATCCAGATTGAGCATCTCCTGCTCCATGTCCCGCAAACTCACCGGACGCGCCAGTCGCACCAGCGTCTGATAGACCAGAATGCGATTGACAGTAGGCTTCACAGACTTCTGTTCTAATAGATGTATGGCTGTTTGAGTGTCCATCTTATTCAATTAACAATTAAAAATTAACAATTAACATGCAGGGCGATGGTCAATTAACAATTAAGAATTAACAATTAACATGCATAGGAATTGACCTGGGTGTTGTGGGGTGAGGTGTGGGGTATGGATTGGCACAAGAACAGGGTAACATCAGGGTAAGAACAGGGAGACGGGCAATTAATATGCCGAGTGGGGTGGTACTGGAACGGACGGCTATCGCTGTATGGACATGGATTGATATAAATTATCTCTCCAAATACACGAAAGATGATTCAAATATTGCCATATATACAGTTATATTTGAATAATAATGGTAATACTTGTCCACCAAACGCCCCATTTACGAACTTACCAATTACCATATTCCTTCCCCCCCCCCACCTCTGTGGTGTAAAACAATAGAGCGTTGCCTAGGTCGACAACTAGGAATAGGGTTGATGTTACGAGTTACAGGGTGTAAAATAATAGAGCGTTGCCCATAACGACAACGCTCTATTAGGAGATTCACATACTTATCCGAGCATGCTCAACAGGATACCGGCTGCCACGGCAGAACCGATCACACCTGCTACATTCGGTCCCATGGCGTGCATGAGAAGGAAGTTGCTCGGGTCGGCTTTCTGTCCCTCCAACTGGCTCACACGAGCAGCCATCGGCACTGCCGATACACCTGCAGAACCAATCAACGGGTTAATCTTATCCTTCGAGAACAAGTTCATCAGTTTGGCGAACAGCACACCACCTGCGGTAGCGATACTGAATGCTACAATACCCATGGCAAGGATAAGCAATGTCTTGACATTCAGGAAAGTAGCACCCGTAGCGGTGGCACCTACCGACAAGCCGAGGAAGATAACCACGATGTTCATCAGTTCGTTCTGCGCCGTCTTGCTCAAGCGGTCAACTACGCCGCACTCCTTCATCAAGTTACCGAGCATCAAGCAGCCAATCAGCGGGGCTGCATCCGGCAGGATGAGCGACACGATAGCCGTGATAACAATCGGGAACACAATCTTCTCGGTCTTGCTGACCGAACGGAGTTGCTTCATCTTGATGGCACGCTCTTTCTTGGTCGTCAATGCACGCATGATAGGCGGCTGAATAACAGGCACAAGCGCCATATACGAATAGGCTGCAATCGCAATAGGACCCAACAAATGGGGAGCTAACTTCGAGGTTAGAAAGATACTCGTAGGACCGTCCGCACCACCGATGATACCGATAGAACCGGCTTCCGCAGGCGTAAAGCCCAGTGCATTGGCGCAAAGGAACGTGGCAAAGATGCCCAACTGTGCGGCTGCACCCAACATCAATGATTTCGGGTTGGCAATCAGCGGACCGAAGTCCGTCATGGCGCCTACACCAATGAATATCAAGCACGGATAAACACCCGCTTTGACACCGATGTAGAGCACATCGAGCAGTCCTGCGTCTTTCAGGATAGCCCCGTAACTATGGTAAGCGGGGCTTGTCTCGTCGAGAAAGGCCGCCCACAACTCGGGGTGGTACATATTCGCATTGGGCAGGTTGGTCAGCAACATACCGAACGCAATAGGCAGGAGCAACAGCGGCTCATACTGCTTCTTGATGGCCAGATAGAGCAGGAGGAAAGACACGAACAGCATCACTATCTGACGCCAATCCGCGTTCATGAACCCCATGGTCTGGAAGAAATTCAAAATATCCGTCCACATAGTTGTAACTCCATTAGCCAAGTACAACAAGCAGGTCGTCCTGCATTACATTCTGCCCTGCAACGACGGCAATCTTGCACACTACGCCATCGCAATCAGCCTGCACGGCGTTCTCCATTTTCATGGATTCGAGCGTAAGCAGCGTATCGCCTTTCTTTACCGACTGCCCTTCGCTCACCATTACTTTGATAATCGAGCCGGGGAGCGGGGAGACAATCTTCTTGCCGCCTGCAGGGGCTTCTGCTTTAGGTGCAGCAGGCTTCGGAGTCTCTGCAGCGGGAGCGGGTTTGGGAGCAGGTGCAGCAACCGATTGAGCCGGAGCGGCAGCCACGGCAACGGTCTCAATCTCAATGAGTTTGTCGTCCTGCATTACATTCTGCCCGGGCTGAACGAGTACGCTTTTAATTGTTCCGTCGTACTCGCTGCATACTTGGTTTTCCATTTTCATGGATTCCATGGTCAGCAGCAGGTCGCCTTTCTTGACAGCCTGTCCGGCAGCGGCAACCACTTTGACAATACTTCCCGGCAGCGGACTCTTTACTACCGCCGTGCCTGCGGGTTGTGCGGCACGGGGAGCGGCGGTTGTGCTGCGCCCTGCAGCGGGTTTGATAGCGGTGGCGTTCTTTTGAGCGTCTATCTCGACATGGAACACCGTTCCGTTCACCGTTACTTCGGCTACATTGTTATCTATCTCATTGACAGTCGTTTCGTACTTGCGCCCGTCAATCGTAAAACTGAATGATTTTGCGTTCATCTGTGTAAATTATTCATACC
>CAVFIY010000249.1:0-3412 GCA_963622435.1 Bacteroides uniformis
GTTTTTGCACAGTGCCTATTCAACTACGACTGAAAAATCGTGTATAGAATAGCCAATGATGCACATAAAAAAGTGCCACTGCAAACGGTTTCAGTGGTTAAAAATCAGGAGAGATGCTCGAGTGGTTGAAGAGGCACGCCTGGAAAGCGTGTAAACTCCAAAAGGGTTTCCGGGGTTCGAATCCCCGTCTCTCCGCAAGGATTACCGAAAGCGACCGGCTTGAATATATTCAAGCAAAAGGAGTGAAGCGGAAAAGACTTGCACCGGATGCCCGTGGCAGACGGTGGGGATTGCGAAGAAATCCCCGTCTCTCCGCAAGGATTTAACAGAAGTAGTCGATTTGAACTTAGTTAGACGCTGAGAGCAAGTTTGAAGGACATCGTACTCGTTAGTCTATGCTGCTTTCACAGTCTGCTTCCCCTACAGAAAAACACCCGCAGTCAGACAACCGCTGCGGACGAAATGAAAAACAATAAACAAAATAAACTATTATTCTCATCATGAAAAAAGTATTTGCAACCCTTACCGTATTGGCTATGCTCTCTTTCGGCACGGCTGCTATGGCACAAGAGGAGACTGTTGCCGCTGCTGCAGAGGCAACCACGGAACAAGTTGTAGAGCAACCTGCTCAAGACGAAACGGTAGCCACCGAGGCTCCGGCAGAAGAAAGTGGTGTTGTCGCACTCCACAAGTACATGAAAACAAAGTTCATCGAGGGTGGTGCAGGCTTTATGGCAGCAACCTTGCTCTGCTTGATTTTCGGTTTGGCTATCTGTATTGAGCGTATTATTTATCTGTCTCTTTCCAAGACGAACACAAAAGTGTTGCTTGCTAATGTAGAAAAGGCTCTGAACGAGAAGGGCATCGAGGCTGCTATGGATATTTGCCGCAACACGCGCGGACCTATTGCCAGCATTTTCTATCAGGGTCTGCTGCACTACGATGAGGGTATCGATGTCGTAGAGAAGACTGTTTCTTCTTACGGAGGCGTTCAACTCGGTCTGTTGGAAAAGAACCTGACCTGGATTTCGCTGTTCATCTCTCTTTCTCCGTCGTTGGGATTCTTGGGAACCATCATCGGTATGATCGAGGCATTCGATAAGATTCAACAAGTGGGTGATATCTCGGCTACCGTTGTTGCCGGTGGTATCAAGGTCGCTCTGTTGACCACCTTGCTCGGTTTGGTCATCGCCATCATCCTTCAATTGTTCTATAACTACATCCTTACTTTGGTAGAGGGTCTTGTGAACGAAATGGAAGACAGTTCTATCAGCCTGCTTGACTTGGTAGTAAAATACGACGCTGAGCAGAAGAATAAGTAATCTGTTTGGTTACCACTTTCCTTATATTTGGTTACAAACATCTAAATAGATTGCCTTATGAAGAACTATAAATTAATACCGAAAATCACCCTTCTCGTCCTGCTTATCGTGAGCGTAATCTTTACGATTATGTTCTTCGCAGGTGGTGCGAACGGGTCGTTGGAGGTAGCGGGTGATTTCTTGGATATACCCCGCTTTACAGACTTGTTGCTCGACTGGACTTATGTCCTGGTAGGAATAGTCTGCCTGGTTACTATTGGCGTAGTGGTTTGGGAGTTCATTAAGAACTGCAAGTACAATAAGCCCAAGGCCATTCGTTCATTGATAACCGTTATCGGCTTTGTTGCATTGGCACTTGTCTGCTGGTTCTTGGGTAGCCCCGAGAAACTGGACATCATCGGTTACGAGGGTACGGACAATGTCGGTGCGATGGCACAGATGACAGACGCTCTCTTGTATCTGACCTACATCTTGACGGCAGTTACTATCTGCACTCTTATCGGCGGGCAGATATACACTCACTGCAAGAAGTAATTGTGCGGCAAGCACGATAAATTAAAGAAAGACTGTGCGTTGTGTGGTGTGTTAATGCGCCCACACGGTTCGTCAGTCGGAAAAAAACAAGTACAAATTACAGTACAAACTATGGCTAAGAAAATCCCACAGATAAATGCCAGTTCTATGGCGGATATCTCTTTCTTGCTGTTGATATTCTTCTTGGTTACGACCAGTATGGATGTCAATCAGGGATTGTCACGCCGTCTGCCTGCTCCCGTTCCGCCCGACCAGAAAGTCGAGGACACGAATATCAACAAACGCAACCTGATGATTGTAAAGATCAACTCGGCGAACCAGTTGATGGTGCAGGGACAACTGATGGATGTCAAGCAATTAAGAGAAGAAGCCAAACGGTTCATAAAGAACGAGGACGACGAGGCAAATCTGCCCAAATTGTACGAGGAGGATTTCGGCGCTCCGATAGGCGTACAGCGTTACACCAAAGAGCATGTCATTTCCGTCCAAAACGATGTGGACACGCGGTATCAGGCATACCTCGATGTGCAGAATGAACTCGTAGCGGCATACAACGAGTTGCGCGATGAGTGCGCTCGCAAGTATTTCAACAACACCCCTTACAGCGAACTCGACGAGGATCAACAGAAGCAAGTGCAGAAAGTATATCCCCAGAAGATTTCGGAGGCTGAACCTAAAAACTACGGAGGAGAATAATATGGCAAAAATTCGTAGAAATGAGAAGCGCGAGATGCCTGCTTTGAATACATCTTCGCTCCCGGATATTATCTTCATGCTTCTGTTCTTCTTCATGTCAGTGACTTCAATGAAAGAGGTTACCTACAAGGTGCAGTTCATTGTGCCAAACGCAACGGAACTGACCAAGTTGGAGAAGAAATCGCTGGTGCGTTACATCTATGTAGGTACACCTACATCCGAGTTCCGCAAACAATATGGTGCTGATACGCGTATTCAACTGGATGATGCGTTTGCAGAGACACGCGAGATTGGTGAGTATATCGCCAACGAGCGTTCGTCTATGAAAGAGCAAGAGCAAGGTCTTATGACCGTGTCTATCAAGGCAGACAAGGAAACCCGCATGGGTGTCATTACAGACATCAAGCAGGAGTTGCGCCGTGTTTCGGCTCTGAAAATCAGTTACGCAGCCACTCAACGCACCTCGTATTAATCGAGCATTGCGTAGTACATAATTACAGTCCTCGTGGGCAATGTGCCTCACGGGGACTGTTTGTTTTCATATACACTCTTTCTTATATTTATACCCCCCTCCTTTAATACACAGTATTCTCTCACACTATTTTTGGAGGGGACGCAATAGTATCAGAAATATATAAGCCTACTTTTAATAATGAACGAATACTAGTGATGAATAAAGAATACTGAATTGTCTGTGGCGACACACAGAGCAAGAACAGGGTAACATCAGGGAAAGAACAGGGAAAGAGCATCAGTTATTCTCTTTCACAAAGAAGAACGATCCAACTCTTTTTCCATACGGTCGATTTGAATAGAATGATTTCAGTTTTTTTTCGAGAGAGAACAAGACCTATTAAAGT
>CAVFIY010000250.1:0-3380 GCA_963622435.1 Bacteroides uniformis
GCACTATACAGCATATAGCAAGCAACCCCTATCTTACCGAGATACATAGGATGTCAAAGGTTGGCGGATTTATTGAGGAGTTTGCAGAGGAGGAAGTAGGCGGCTTAATAAAATTGGTTGCGACTACCGATACCGACCGAAAGGCAGCCGGCTTTACATTAGACGCACAGATAGATACCGTTTTGGGTCTTGCTCCGTCTGTATTCGCTTTGGGCTATGGTAGTACGGCTCTCTACTATGCCGCCTACGCAAAGGATATGGCGAGCCTCAAAAAGACGATGTCCGAGCAACAGAAGCTGGCGTTCAATCAAATTATGAGTGAATCTCGTTCGGGCGAGTTTGGGCGTAAGGCGCACGACTACATCCGCTCGGTCGTTATGGATAGCAGCCTCTCCGATGCAGACAAGAAAGCACTTATCTACTCCGTTGTAGGTAAGTACCAAGACCTGCTCGGCAAAGACCTCGTACAACAGTCAGCCGTAGCAGGGCAGGAAGCCCACGAGCAGCAGATAACGGAGTTCTATCAGCAACGCTCGAATAGCACATCGGGCAATATAGAACACGCTATTATCCGTGGCGATGAGGACAACACTACATCTTACATCCGAAAAGGAAAAGTTGTCTATGATGAAGACGGCAATATCGACTTGGGTAAGTCCGATAAGAGTTGTGTCGTAGTAACCGAGACGACCGATGAAAAGGGGCATACGACACAGCAGGTACGGCAGGTACCGACCAAAGACATTATCACCATTGTCAATCAGGGTACTGTAGCCGAGAACGCAGCAGACGAGATACGGCAGTCGAATATCAAATTCCAAGCGGAGCAACTATTCCCGGAGGGCAGTATGGTAACTGTCCCCAACTCCGACGGTGCTACCTCGCAGGTACATTACGACACCAACGGCAATATCGTTATCGATACCGACGCAGGACAAGTTACATTCACCCCGGAGGAAGCCATAGACCAACTCGTTCCCGTAGCCACAGAGGAGAACACAGAGAGCGCAGAGGAAAATACAGAGGAGAACAATGAGGGCGACGAAACGCCTGCCGATAATAACGACGGAACGCCTGCCGAACCGCAGCGTGTTACGTTCGTAGGCAATGGCACGACCGTTACCGCAGAGGTAGAGGGCGATAACTACTATCTCATTGACGAGGAGGGAAACCGCACCAGACCATTTACGCTCCAAGACTTGCAGCAGAACGGCTTTGAATTGCAACAAGAGCAGGCAGAGCCACAAGAGCCGATAGTAACCGTTAATGAACAGCCTGCACAAGATACAACGGAGGAAGCGCAAGCAGAAATCGATATTACTAATCCGCAAGTTGTCGGAACGAACCAATACGGGAAAATCTATCAATGGGTATTAGGGAAAGCCCAAGAGGCTGCTAAATTCTTGCGCAAGAACAGAGGCGGGTACTTGAAAGGAGTATTCCACCGAGAGGACATTGGTGATATAGACCTCGCTTGGGGCAATAAGAAAGCAGGGTTGTTACATATCATAAAACGGCACATTGAAGAACAAGATGATTTTGATTCTGTCAATGAGGCAGTTGAGGCTATCGAGAATACCATTCAAAACGGAACGGCAAGAAAAGAAGACAATTCGTATGTAGTAGAACACGGAAATACGCGTGTCGTTATTGCTAATGACGGGAAAGGGAACTGGGTAGTAACTGCGTATGACTATGTAACATCGAAAGAGAAAAAAGGGAAAGACGCTGCCGCCACCGTCACCCCCGGTCAGCCAAATGTCGGAGCAGGTGCTGTCGCTCCAAATCTTTCCAAAGGCAAAGATACGGCAAATGTTTCACATACGCAAGCCCCAAAGCAAAAATCCTCTCTTTCCGAAGCCGCTGCACAAGCAGCAGCCAAAGCCGAACTGCAAGCGGCTCAACGCAAAGCGGCTCATACGCTCTCCAAGAAATTAGGGGTTGGCGTTACTATCATTAACGATGTCAATGCCATTCCTGACGCAAAGACCCGTGCAAGCGTAGAAGCGGCAACCAAACAGGGAAAGAGAGTACGAGGTTGGTACAACCCAAAGACCAACGAGGTAAGTATATTCTTGCCGGGCTGTTTGTCGGTAGCAGACATAGAGCAGACTTTCATTCACGAAGTGGTTGCACACAAAGGCTTGCGTGCGCTGCTCGGTGTGGAATCCTTTGACGGGCTATGCGATGAGGTGTGGAAATGGATGGACACCAATCTATCGCAAAGCGAGAAAGAAAAATGGCTGTCCTATCCCGGAGTGAAAGGGGACACTCGTGCTGCCGCTGATGAGTATATGGCGGCTATCGCCGAGCAGATGCGAGCAAGCGAACTCGAAAGTGCAGCCAACACCGAGCAATCGGCAGTACATAAGATATGGAACACAATGCTCGACTATGTAAAACAAGCGTTGCATAAGTTAGGCATTGGAGAACATAGTTTCCGCTCGCAGCAAGAATTCAACGACTACATACGCAGTCTTATTGTAGATAGTTACGCCAACCTGCGTAACCAAAATCTTGACGAGCAAATAGAAAAAATCAAGGCGGAATATCCGGGAGCGGTTGTGCCCATCCGTTCTTTCGATGATAACCACAAGCCAAGTTATGAGTTCCGCTCGCAGGATGCAATTGACATAAGCAAGATAACAAATACGGCTCTTTCAACGGACAAAAATGGTGTCCCTTACATCCGAATCAACGAAGCCGACTTTAATGCCATTCTACCAAAACTAATTCAAGCAGGGAGAAGAGTTGCAATAGTTGATGGGACAATAACCGACACTCCTATTCGTACTCTTTCTTTCGAGAACCAAGTAAAATCGCTCAAAGAGCGTATCCCGTTCAAATCCAAAGAGGAGGAACAGCGTTTTGACGATGTCATAAAACTCCTTAGAGCGGATGGCCTCAGTGCTGCCGAAATACCGCTTGAGGTCATAGCCGATGAGCAATCGCAAGTCGAAAGGTTTGATGGTGGGATAGCCGACTATATTTTCGAGCATTACCCAACACAAGCCAATACATCTGCTGTTTCCAATTCCAAGCAAGGCGAGAAAGAACGAGAGGCAATGCAGAAAGACCCCGTGCTTGCCAAAATGCGTCAGGAGGTTTATGGCAGACAAGACGCAGTGTGGCAAAAACTCAACGAAAAGTATGACGAGGTAAAAGCGATTGTCGATAACCCTAATGTAACTATCGGAGAGGTCGCTAAACAATGGAGCGAAGCATTAGCGTTCTGTCGTAATATAGAAACAGAAAACGACATTCGTTTCTCCGTAGGCGCAACGCTTGAAACAGACAATACCCTCACCGACCAAGCCCGCCGAGAAATGCGTGCTATTGCCGAGCAGGCAAAAGCCGACGGCACTTATATGCAAGCCCCC
>CAVFIY010000251.1:0-3371 GCA_963622435.1 Bacteroides uniformis
GTTAGACCGCTGCGCTGTTGGAAGTTAGACCGCTGCGCTGTTGGAAGTTAGACCGTCCCTGCGGACTGTTAGACCGCTCACTGCGTTCGCTGTTGGAGGTAAGATGTTAGACTATAAATAGGCTCCCCGCAAAGGAGCCTATTTTGTTATCTAGCCGCAAAAACTGTGTAAATACACAAAAATTACGGCTAATACATTCTTCGGCTATGGAAATACAGGCTCCCCGCAAAGGAGCCTATTTTGTCACCCAGCCGCAAAAACTGTGTAAATACACAAAAATTACGGCTAATACGCCCGCTCACCCAAAAGGCAATGGGCGAGTTGTTTGGTGTTAATTCGCAAGCCATAACCAAGCACCTGCAAAACATATACGAGGAGGGGGAATTGGAACAATCGGCAACATGTTCCAAAATGGAACAAGTTCAACTAGAAGGAAATCGGAGGGTATCTCGCGAGGTGTCATTCTACAATCTCGACGCCATTATTGCGGTGGGCTACCGTGTTAACTCAAAGCGTGCCACGCAATTCCGAATATGGGCGACCTCTATTCTCCCGTGAGAGCCATAAGATTCAGTTGACCATACTACGCCGAGTCCACCACACCTGCAAACAATATGCCTACACAGACTGCTTAACACGCAACCTTTGTCGGCATATATCATTTTTTTCAAAAAACATTTGTGTATATCAAATATAGATTGTAACTTTGCGCCGAAACAAAGAAAAGGTTTCTTTCCTCAATAAAAGAGAACCGACAGACATCCTCTCGTAAGCCTATTTCGCTCCATAGAGCGACATAGACGGATGCAAAACCACGAGTGGTTGCAGTGGCGACCGTACATATTGGTAAAAGGCGTTTTATAACGCTTCGTTACTTGGCTATTCTGAATGTGAGAAGTTCAATAATGCGACCAAGACGAAGCAACGGAACGCCTGCATAGAGTGTATCAGTACGCACATTTTGTGTCCCAATGGATTATTCCATTAGGGTGCAGGGGCGTAATATATACTTCGGCAGGCTGGAGTTGCTCGTTTCCGTCGCAAACGGCATCTTCTCACAGCCAAGAATAGCAGGAACGAGTACTCGCGCCTGCTTTTTTTGTGCATTAGTGGGACTACATATTATTACATTATTTATTAAACAAAAACCTATTAGAAGTTGCGCACGACACGAATCAGTGTATGAAATTATGTTCGAAGCAATTGGTGGTATCATTGCAGTTGTTATTCCTGCAATCTGCATCGCTGTCATGATTATTAAAAAAATAAACAAGTAAGCGATATGTTTTACGCCATTCTTGTTATAGTAAGCAGTATATTTGTCTTATATTGGTTATTCAAATAAACAAACTATGGGAGCAGGCATGATATCTATTATTGCCGCAGTCATTGTTGTAGTTTACCTACTTTTCTTTCGAGACTAAGGAAAAACTATTTACAACGATTGTGTAGGAAGGAAACACTCCCCCCCCTACTCGCAAGTGAAAAAAAAGAGGAGATGACGAAAGTTTCTACCGTTTGTATGTAGAGAGGGCTTCATTTCCCTATTACACGGGGCGTAATAGAAACGCAAATACACCTCTTCGGAAATATCATTGAGGGCTGTCAGTACCGCCAACGGGTGCGACTGACAGCCCTCGATGTATGGTGTGTGGAGGAGGGCATGGTGGGTATGGAGAGTACTACCGCCCCCAAAATACTCCCGCCGTTCGTGCCACAAACGCCGAGCGGGGGAGTGTTTTCTGTTCTCTATTTGCACAGACCAAATAAAAGTCGTATCTTTGCGGTCGGAATGATTGCGAAAAAGTTCGCAACGAAAAATTTCGCAGTACGGGAAACCCCTTCAAATGCGTACGAAAAATCCCCTCAAATGCGTATGAAAAAACCTTTCAAATGCAGTACGGAAAATCCCTTCAAATGCGTATGAAAAACCCTTTCAAATTCGGTACTATTGTCGAGAACGAGTACTTCACCGACCGCGTCGAAGAACTGGCTGCCATCTGCCAAACGATGGAAAGCGAGAACCACTTGATACTCATCAGCCCGCGCCGTTCCGGCAAGTCGAGTCTGGTGCATAAAGCAGTCAAACAAATCGGTCGTCCGTATATTTTCCTCAACCTGCAGAAGGTGGTAAGCGTTACGGACTTTGCCGCCACTATTCTTAAGGAGATATTCAAACTGCACCCGTGGGAACGTCTGAAACATCAAATGCAGCATTTCCGCATCGTCCCCACCATCTCCGCCAATCCCATGACGCAGGGCATCGATGTGTCTTTTCAGCCCATGCAGGATGAGACGGTGGCTCTGGAGGACGCCCTTGCGCTGTTGGAATCCGTCAGCACCGAAAAGCAAAAACTAATCGTTATCTTCGACGAGTTCCAAGAAATCATTGGGCTTGCAAAAGGCATAGACAAGCGTCTGCGAGCCATTCTGCAAGAACAACAACATATCAATTACATCTTCTTGGGCAGTCAGGAATCGATGATGACCGAGATTTTCGAGCGCAAGAAGTCGCCGTTTTATCACTTCGGCAAACTGATGGTCTTGCAGAAAATCCCGTACGCCGATTTCTATGCCTATCTGCAAGAACGCCTGCATTCGGTAGCCGCCGATACGGCGGATGCCTTGGCGACGCAAATCCTTTCCACCACGCAATGCCACCCGTACTATACGCAACAGTTGGCATCGCAGGTGTGGGATATACTTGCCTACGGCGAAGAGAAATCCGATGCGGTCGAAACCGCTATCGAACAGTTAGTCACGACCCACGACTTGGATTATGAACGCCTGTGGCTCACTTTCAACCGCACCGATAAGCGTGTCTTCCAAAGCCTCTGCCGCAATCTCAGTCCGATAGAAAACCGCCAACTCCCCACCAGCACTTTGTATAGTTCTGTCAAGAAACTGATGCGGGAGGGCTATTTGATACGCGCCGCTCAATACGAGATAGAAGACCCGTTCTTCAAACGCTGGATACAACTGCGTCAGTTGTAGCCAATCCCCCGCCTCCCGCACCTCGCAGCAGGCGGAGAGCCTCCAATTATATACACACCCCAAATACCATGCAAGCATGAAAGCAAAAGCACTCTTAACAACCCTCGCGGTGGCGGTATCGAGCCTCGCAGTGGGTTACGCACAGACAACGGCGGCACAACCCGCAGACAAAGCCACTGCTAACCAAACAGCGATAGCCCAAACGCCCGCAGCCCAAACGCCCGCCCCCACCCTTTCCGGTTTTGCGGAACTCGACCAATGGGCGGCGGACTGCATCCGACGCCACAAGATGTCGCTCGGCTACCCCGGCAACAACGACATCCGCCTGCAGGCGTTCTACCAATGGTACACCGCCAACCACCTCGACGGGATGATAA
>CAVFIY010000252.1:0-3361 GCA_963622435.1 Bacteroides uniformis
GCTTTGTGTGAGGTTACATAGTTTGTATCATCAAAATTATCGCAACAGTAGTAATCACAAAACACAGAAGCAGACAACGGCAATACGGCGCAGGTTCCCGTCCGCAAAAGGTCTGTCATTTTGATGCGGTTGCCCTGTAGAACAGCGAAATCTATTTGCATATTCGATAAAAAAGCAGTAACTTTGCGGGCAGATTAGGAATAGTATGTGCAGCCCCGTTTTTGGCACTCCATATACCTATCGCTTTTTCTTCCACACATAGAGGACAAACTGCGAATCGACTTTCCTTCAAAAACAAGGAGGAGTAAATATGTATAGACTACAAGACAAAATGTGCGAACTGATGGCGCACGAGCCGGACGCCATCCGTATTATCAGCCGCTTCGGCTTAGGTATGGGCGTCGGCGAAAAGACCATTGAGGAAGTATGTCGTGAGCATACCATCCACAGCAAGACTTTCCTTGCCGTAGTGAACTACAAAATTGACCATACTTCGGAGACTGACATTGAGGACATAGACATTGATACCCTGCGTATGTATCTGCGCAATGCCCATGCGTACTTCATTGACTTTCAATTACCCCGCATACGGCGAGACCTGATTGAAGCCATCAACCCTGCCGACACGACAAGCCAGATACCGATGCTCATCCTGCGGTTCTACGACGAGTATGCACAGGAGATTCGCACCCACATTGAACACGAGAATGCCGGTCTGCTAGAACAACACGCCCAAGATGACCAGAACATCACATCGAAGTTCTCGGAAATAAAGAACCTCATCATCAAGTACTACCCCAGTCAACAAAACGATGTAAAACAAACCTACGCCCTAATAGGCGTGATGAACGATATCTTCGACATTGAGCAGGATTTCTCGACCCATTGCGCCATAGAAGACGACATCCTCGTACCCGCCATTGCATTAGACAAGCAACGACAGAGCCAGGCGACCCCGTCTGCCGCCTCGCAAGGCGAAGAGTTGAGCGAACGGGAGAAAGATGTGCTGGTACAACTCGTTAAAGGATTGAGCAATAAGGAGATAGCCGATGTACTCTGTATCTCCACGCACACTGTTATTACCCACCGCAAGAACATTACGCGCAAACTGAACATTCACTCCACAGCAGGGCTGACGATATACGCCATTGTAAACCACTTGGTGGATATTACGCAAATCACACTCTCGTAACCCCCACTCTATTTCGGTTCACGAACCATAACTATGCTCCACCGAGTACAGCACTATATTAAAACGCAGCAGTTGCTCCGAACGGGCGACCGTGTGTTGGTGTGCGTCAGCGGTGGGGCAGACAGTGTGGCTCTACTGGATGTCCTACGCCAAAGCGGTTATGTGTGCGTGGTGGCGCACTGTAATTTCCACCTGCGGGGAGAGGAGAGCGAACGGGACGAACAGTTTGTATGCGACCTATGCGCCGAATGGTCGCTACCGCTGCACACTACGGACTTTGACACCACGGCATACGCCCGCCTACACAACCTCAGCATAGAGATGGCGGCACGAGAACTGCGCTATCGGTGGTTTGAACAGACGGCAAATGCGGAAGACTGCAAAGCCATTGCTGTGGCACACCATCAAAACGACCAAGCCGAGACGCTGCTGCTCAATCTCCGCCGTGGGACGGGAATCAGAGGATTGGCGGGTATGCGCCCGCTATCGCCCAACCCGTACTGCCCCGAAGGAGTTCCGATTATCCGTCCGCTACTCTGCACAACACGGGATTACATCGAGCATTACCTGCGAGACAAACGCCATATTCGTTGGGTAATAGATTCGACCAACGCCGACACTACGATTGCACGCAACGCCATTCGGGCGGAATTGGCACAGGCGACGAAAGCGGAGATAGAAAATATCGCACGCACTGCGGAACACCTGCAAGGGTATGTGGATTGGATAGAGCAGAAAGACACCCGTGCTGCACAGTACGCCCGCCTCTATGAGCAGTTGCGCCCCTACCACTTCCCCGAACCGGAGAAGATATACGATGCCATGCAACGGAGAGTGGGTGGCAAGACTTTCTATGCGCCACGGCATATTGCCACCATACACAAAGGGCAGTTGCAAATAACAGAACGCAAACGACACTTTGGCTTAATCGGGTATCCGCTGGAACATAGTTTCTCGGCACGCTACTTTGCAGACAAGTTCGAACGAGAACATATTGCCGCTGACTATCGGCTCTTCCCTCTTCCGACGGAGGACTTCGCCGCCGACAAAGAAGCCCTACTGCGCTTATTGGCTTCTTTAGACGGAGCGAACATCACGCACCCCTATAAGGAGCAAGTCATCTCCTACTTGGAACGCTTGGACACAACGGCAGCAGCAGTAGGTGCCGTCAATGTCGTACATCGCGGTATCGGTTACAATACCGACTGTATCGGCTTTATGCAATCCATCCGCCCGCTGCTGACAGCGGAAGACAAACAGGCATTGGTTCTCGGCACAGGCGGAGCGGCGAAAGCTGTTGTTTACGGGTTGCGACAGTTGGGCACCACGCCTACACTTGTGAGCCGCAGCCCTCAAAAAGGAGAACTTACATACAAAGATTTAACAGAAGAAGTTCTTCAACGCTACACGGTGATTGTGAACTGCACGCCGCTCGGCATGTATCCTCAAACAGACACCTGCCCTCCTATTCCCTACGAGTATATCGGCAGCCAACATCTGCTCTTCGATTGTGTCTATAACCCCGAGCGCACGCTCTTTCTACAACAAGGAGAACAACGAGGTGCACGCACCAAAAACGGATTGGAGATGCTCTATCGACAAGCCGAAGCCGCTTGGGCAATATGGAATCAATGAACAATGCATAATGGTGGCGTGTCGCCACGGACAATCATTCGAACAATAAAAAAACAACGAATATGAAACGAACTGCTATATTTCTACTAGGGCTGTGCTGCGCAGTCGGCATCAACGCCCAACTCGTACAAGACAATGAACAGGCATTGGTTTATTATATGCCGGAGACTCAACTCGTACTCGATGTAGAATACACCGAGGAAACACTCGAAGCCGGTCCGTTCTTCCTCTTTGCAGAGAAGTACCTCGGTGCGCAATCGGTTATCGAGGAGGACCGGACGCAATACCGTCTAACCTCCGTCCACGCCTCCACCCGCACCGTACCGGACTACACCCGTGCATACAAAGTACAACCCGAAAAGGGCGCACAAACAGGGCTGCTAACCCTTACTTCCAAAGGACTGCTCTACGGATACAATGTGTCTATGCCAACGAAGGACAATGCACAATGCACAATGCACAATGCGCAATGCGCAATGCATAATGCACAATGCACAATGCATAATGCACAATGTGCAATGCATAATGATGGTG
>CAVFIY010000253.1:0-3350 GCA_963622435.1 Bacteroides uniformis
AAAAGATACTAAGTAGTGGCACGATTCCACGCATTACTGCTACTGATACAGAAAATGGGGTGGATAGTTTTACAGAGAATATTCACCATAAATGCTTCCGCACTTACACTAATAGGGTATCCATTTCATTCCTCGGTTCTTGTTATTATCAACCCTACCAAGCAAGTTATGATATGAAAATACATAACATTGGTTTGAAAGACAGAGAGTGGAACTCGTACACTGCACTCTTTGTCGCTACCCAATGCAGGCGCTTTTGTGAACATATTAGTTATGGCAATCAATTATCATCTACGGATTTGCAAAAGCAACATATCCTCCTCCCCGTAACTCCCGCCGGCACTCCCGATTGGCAGTATATGGAAGACTATATGCGAGAGGTAGAGAATAAACTGCTTGCCCAAGCCCTCCCATCCCTCCGAGCAAAAGCCGCCCAACAGAGCAACCAACCAAATGGCACTTTGGAACAACAGGATTGGAAAGAGTTTGCCCTAAATGATATGTTCTCTATTAGGGCAACACAAAGTGGTATAGACAGAAACAAACTTGTCGCAGGTGAGGGCAACACACCTTATATTACGCGTACGGATATGAATAACGGGTGGGACAGTTTTATCTGCGAACAACCCAAATATAGGCAGGATGAGGGAAATGTAATCTCTGTTGGGTTAGACACACAAACGGTATTCTATCAGCCTTGCTCTTTCTATACGGGGCAAAACATACAAGTATTCAGTAGTCCGCAACTCAACAGATATGTAGCGGCATTTATAATACCTCTACTAAAGATACAAATGCAGAAATTTAATTGGGGAGGAAATGGTGCAACACTCGGGAGACTGAAAAGGTCAAAAATCCTCCTCCCCGTAACCCCTGACGGCATACCGGACTATGCGTTTATGGAGAACTATATGCGGGCGGTAGAAGCCAAGCAGATACGGCACTATCTCGACAAAAAGAAATAAAAGCCGATACACCGACATCTACAGCGTTACCACCTCTAACACTTGCGCCAAACACAGCGAGTGTAGAGTAGGGACTATCACCCCCACAAAAAAGGCTGCCCTTGCGAGGCAGCCTTCCATATAACGGATAGTCTTATCTTCAAATAGAGTAGGTGGCTTGGAATTGGATGTGGCAGTGCGTACTCGTTAACCCAGTCGGGAGATACGCTTAATCTCTTCTTCGTTCAGCAGTTTAATCTTTCGCCCGTCCACACTAATCAACCCCTCTTGCGCGAACTGGCTCAGCGTGCGAATGGCATTGCTTGTGGTCATGTTGCTCATATTCGCCAGGTCTTCGCGGCTCATATACATCGCCAGTGTGCAGCCGTCTTCGTCCAACCCGTAGTTCTTCTTGAGCATCAGCAGCGACTCGGCAAGCCGCCCTCGGATGTGTTTCTGCGTGAGGTTGAGCGTCTGCAACTCGGAGAGTGCCAAGTCTTTCGCCATGGCGAGCATCACCTGGTAGCAGAACTCGCTGTTCTGTCGGAGCAGTTGCAGGAATATCTCTGCGGGGATACGGTAGGCGGCACTTGCTTCGAATGCGCTGGCGCACGAGGTGTAGCAGTCGCCGGCGATGCACGCACGATAGCCGAAACAGTCGTAGGGTTTGAGCAGACGAATAATCTGCGCTCGCTGACCGATTCCTTCCTTATATATACGCACCTTTCCGTCCACAAGCATCCACACATCCACTGCCTTATCTCCCTCATTGTGAATAAGTTCGTTTTTCTTGTAGCGGACTACCTCCACACGGTCTGCAAGCCAAAATTTCTCCTCATCTGTGAGCACATCCCATAGGGGATTGAGTTCCCACATCTTGGCGTACGATTCTTCTTTCTTTTTCATACCAAACAGGGAGCATTTAACTGCTCCTTATTAAATAAAACAGACTAATACAGGTCAGAAAAATGTCGGTCTTTTTGACTTTCGGACAAAGGTACGGCTTTTATGCGGAATATGCAAACACTTTCTGCTTTTTGTAGGCGTTTTCTATGTTTTTCAGCATGTTTTCTTGTGGATTTGGGAGAAAAGTAGTACCTTTGCGTGTTCTATGGACTAGAAATCGGGACACCCCGCCTGCTAGAGAACTTTTGAACCCGTTCAACTCTTTCGGACAGCCCGCAAACGGCGCATTTCCGCCCGAATAAACCCAAGAAAACCACTCATATACTCTCAATAATGAAAGTGAATTATCTCAAAAACCGCCACATTGGCTTGAGCAAAGCCGACCAACAAACCATGCTCCACGCTATCGGAGCAATGTCGATGGAAGAACTCATAGGGCAAGTAATGCCCGAGGACATTCTCTTGCCGGATGAAGAAAACCCTTGTGTTACGGGCGACTTACTATCGGAGCCGTTTACGGAGCAGGAGATGCTCAATATCCTCCAAACGGCGGCAGAGGACAATATCTATGTGCGGACATACATCGGTAGGGGTTGGTACGGCACTATCACGCCCGCTGTCATCCGCCGTAATGTGCTGGAGAACCCCGTTTGGTACACTTCCTATACGCCCTATCAGGCAGAGGTGAGCCAGGGACGCTTGGAGGCACTGTTCAACTTCCAAACCCTTATATCCGACCTGACGGGGCTGCCGCTTGCCAACTGTTCACTGCTGGACGAGGCGACGGCTGCCGCAGAGGCAGTGACGATGATGCACAACCTGCGTTCGCGTGAGCAAGCCAAAGCGGGCGTGCGCAAAGTGTTTGTGGACGAGAAGATATTCCCCAATACGCTGAGCGTGATGCAAACGCGTGCGGCGGGGCAAGATATAGAATTGGTAGTGGGACGCTATGCCGACTTCGAGCCGACGGCAGAGTACTTCGGGGCAATAGCGCAACTGCCGAACGCCGACGGTGCGATAGAGGATTATGCGGGCTGGATAGACGATTGCCATAAGGCAGGGCTGAAAGTGACGATCATTGCCGACTTGCTGGCAATGGCACTACTCCGCCCGTTAGACGCTGATATCGTGTGCGGTACGGCACAACGCTTCGGCTTGCCTATGGGATTCGGAGGGCCTACTGCAGGCTATATGGCAACGCGCGATGCCTACAAACGCGAACTGCCGGGGCGTATCATCGGATTGAGCAAAGACACGCACGAACACCCCGCTTTCCGCCTTGCATTGCAGACGCGCGAGCAGCATATCAAGCGTGAGAAAGCCACCTCGAATATCTGCACGGCAGAGGCGTTGTGTGCGATGATGGTGGGCTTCTACGGCGTGTACCACGGCGCAGAGGGCATACGGGAGATAGCCGAGGGCGTGCATGGTAAAGCAGTGTATCTCAACGAGATGCTGCAGGCGTACGGCTACCAACAAGACAACGCTTCGTTCTTCGAC
>CAVFIY010000254.1:0-3344 GCA_963622435.1 Bacteroides uniformis
AGCCCCTTGCCGAACGAGCGGCGGCCGACGATGGTGGCACGGTCGTTGTCCTGCATGGCACCGGAGAAAATCTCGCTTGCCGAGGCAGAGAAATTGTCTATCAGTACAACTAACGGCACATTCTTAAAGCGCCCCGTACCCGTCGCCTTTGCCTCGTAGCGGGGGTACGCACGCCCCTCGGCATAGACTATCAGGTCGCCTGCCTCGAGGAACTCATTCGCCATGCGGATAGCCTGGTCCATAAAGCCGCCGGAGTTCTCTCGCAAATCGACGATATAAGCGGTTGCCCCTGTGGCACGGAGGTTCGCCAATGCGGCAATGAACTCGCTGTAAGTCCCCTCGCCGAACTTATTCACCCGCACAAAGCCTATCTTTCCGCCGTCGGCTGTGGGGATGATAAATTGCGCGTCCACCGAGTTGACAGGGATATCGCCCCGCGTGATAGTGAAATAGAGCAAGTCGGGTTCACCCTCGCGCTTAATGCCGAGTTTGACCCGCGTGCCTTTCTCGCCGCGGAGGGTATGCATAACACGCTCATTATTAATCTTTTTGCCCACGAACAGCGAGTCGTCCACCGTGATAATCTTGTCGCCCGCCAGCACGCCGCTGCCCTCGCAGGGGCCTCCTGCCACCACGGCGACGATGTTAATCGTGTCGCTCTGGATGGAGAACTGCACGCCGATGCCCGAGAACGAAGACGAGAGTTCGGAATTGACCATCTCAAGGTCTTTCTTGGGGATATACGCCGAGTGCGGGTCGAGTTTCTGCACGATGTCGTTCATCACCTCGTCTGTCAACGAATCGACATTGAGGGAATCGACATAGGCGGTCTGCATGAGTTGCAGCAGTTGGTCCACTTTAGACTCCGGCTGCTGATAAAAACGCCCGAATTGATAGGCGAAACGCTGCGCATTCGCCTTGTTGCTGACGGCGTTCCCGACAAGGAATCCCACCAGCAGGGCGACAATCGTAAGGGTTGGGAATATGTATTTTTTCATATTGGGTCGTTTGGGAGATTGGGGGTGTTCTAGGTTTGCTCCGGGTTCGTGGTTGGGACTTTCGTGGTTCTTTCTCCGGTTTTGTGCGGCTCTTTCTTGGTGTTTGATTGGCTCGGATAGGGTTGGTTATGAGCGGATTGCACTATTTCTCCTCGGCGGTGTCGGGCAGATATTCCACCTCGATGCCCGCCCGTCGGAGGAGGTTAATGCCGTCCATAATGCGGTACTCCTCGCCATAGACCACGCGCGTAATGCCCGCTTGGATAATGAGTTTCGCACACTCCATACAGGGCGAGGCGGTCACATACATCGTCGCTCCCTCGCTGCTGTTGTTGCTGCGGGCGACCTTGGTGATAGCGTTCGCCTCGGCGTGAAGCACATACGGCTTGGACGCATTGTTCTCGTCCTCGCAGCAGTTCTCAAAGCCAATGGGCGTGCCGTTGTAGCCGTCGGAGATTATCATGCGGTCTTTGACCAGCAACGCCCCCACCTGACGGCGTTGGCAGTAACTGTTCTCCGCCCAAGTGCGTGCCATACGCATGTAGAGTCGGTCGCGCTTCGCCTGCTTCTCGGCGGCGTGCTGCGGGGCGGCGGTGGGAGTATCGGGAGTAGATTGGTTCGTGTTCATAGTGATATGTATTTCAACCCTTTTGCACAAAACTTGTGCCATATAGCGCATTTTATACAATAAATATGCACTATAGGAACGGGGTCATGTAGATAGGCAGACGAAGTAGAGAGGACTCACGCTCCATATCCTGCGTATGGAGCAGCACGCCCTGCCCCGTGCGGGCGGAGTATTTCTGCAAGAAAGCATCGATGGAGGGGTGTACCTTATAGGCGGCAGACTTCACTTCTATCGGTAGTAGTTTGCTCCCCCTAGAGAGCAGAAAATCAATCTCGTAGTTGTGCTTCTCGTCCTTAGGGAAAGTGTAGTAGAACAGTTTGTCGCCCAAGGCACGCAACATCTGTGCGACCATATTCTCATAGACATAGCCGAGGTTGACCGATAGTTTGTCGCTCAACAATTTCTGATAGAGGACATTCTCTGTGTAGTCTTTGTCCCAAAACGCCAGCGTCACAAACAACCCCGTGTCGCAGAGGAATATCTTGAAACGCTTATAGTCCGTGTGCAGTGCCGGCCCCACATTCGGGTCATTGGCGTGGTAGGACATATATATCGTCTTGCTGTCCTCCAACTGCTGCAGCAGTTCCGTCATTTTTTCAGGCGGTACGCCATCGATGATAGCCGTCGGCGTATAGCGCGAACCGTTCTTACTGAGTTGGCTCGGGATGGCAAGGAAGAGGCGCGAGAGTTTCTGCGTAGGGTCGAGTTTGAGTAAGTCGTCTGCGTAGAGTTGCAGTATCTCCCGTTTGACAATATCTACTTGTTGCAAGTTGTTGGTATCGATATAGGCACAGACCGCCTGTGGCATACCCCCGACCAACATATAAAGCCGCAGGTCGCGCATGTTTTTACGGTGCCCGCCATTGCCGATTGCAATACGCTTGTCGTAGAAAGTCCGTATGATATTCAGTGCGTTAGGCTTCCCGATTGCCCACAGGAACTCCTCGTAGTCGAGCGGCAACAGTTCGACACGGTGCTCCTCGCTAGGGATAGTGATATGCACAATATTCTGCCGAATACTAATAAGCGACCCCGTTTCGATATAGTCATAACGCCCGTCCTGCACGAGGTACTTAATGGCTTGGCGTGCCGCGGGACAACGCTGTACCTCATCGAACACTATCACTGATTCCCGTTCGAAGAGTTGCACATCGTAGTAGTCCTGCAGGCGCAAGAAGAGGAACTCCAAGTTATCCAAATGTTCAAAGTAACCGAGTATCTCTGCGGAGACAAAGTTAAAGTCGATAACGAGGCAACTCTTGTACTCGTTTTGGGCGAATTGGCGCACAATGGTCGATTTCCCGACACGCGGCGCACCTTCCACCAAGAGAGCAGACTTGCCTCTGCCCTCTTGCTTCCAACGAAGCATTTTGTCGTATATTTTGCGCTTAAAAATATGCTCTGCCATACCTCTTTCTTAAATTCGCCGCAAAGGTACTATAAATCATTGGATTATGCAAGTGTTATTCCTACTTTTCTTCCTTTCCCCGTCGTAAATACCCCTGTTTTTCTTCCTTTCCCCATCGCAAATACCCCTATTTTTCTTCCTTTCCCCGTCGCAGATACCCCTATTTTTCTTCCTTCCCCCGTTGCCCCCCCCTATACACAGAAGCCGCCACACGACTTCTCGTGCAGCGGCTTCTATTATATAAGGTATAGCGGCTTATACCAGCGCCTGCGTGTCGCCTGCAATCATCAGTTCCTCGTCGGTCGGGATG
>CAVFIY010000255.1:0-3343 GCA_963622435.1 Bacteroides uniformis
AAATTATTCAAATATTATCATAAACCGGCGTGTCGCCGGGGACAATTATCATAAATATATTTGGAATATGTTGAATTATATTGGGGAATATATTTGGTTCATATTTGAGTCATATTTGGATAATTGATGATAATATTTGTTTCCACAAAAACACCGTTCTTTGTTTTATGAATAATTTACGGTAATACGCACAGCGTCCGGCGGGTGCTCCCGCAGAGCAATAAATTTATTGTCCCCGGCGACACGCCGGTAATTGTTAATTGATTATTTCACTTCATTCACCAACTCGTTTCCTTCGGTGAAATCCTTGATATTCTGTAGGGTAGTGGTGGCGATGTTCGTCAGTGCCTCGCGTGTGAAGAACGCTTGGTGGGAGGTTACCAGCACATTATTGAAACTCAGCAGGCGGGCGAGTGTGTCGTCTTCGATGATGTTGTCCGACACATCTTCGTAGAAATAACTGCCCTCCTCTTCGTAGACATCGAGTGCCGCAGAGCCGATGTGGCGACTCTTCAGCCCTTGGATGAGTGCCTCCGTGTCTATCAGTCCGCCACGCCCCGTGTTCACAATCATCACACCCTCTTTCATCTTCGCAATCGTCTCACTATTAATCATATAGTGGTTCTCTTTCGTCAGCGGGCAATGCAGCGTGATGATGTCCGCCTCGTGGAGGAGCGTATCCATATCCGTGTATTCCAATCCGTTCTTGGCGGCGAAAGTCATGTCGGGGTAGGGGTCGTAACCCAGTATGCGCATGCCGAAACCCTGCAGCAGTTCTATCAGCACTTTGGCAATCTTGCCCGTGCCGACGATACCGATAGTCTTCCCGTATAAGTCGAAGCCGAGCAGCCCCTGCAGAGAGAAATTACCATCGCGAGTGCGTGCCGCAGCACGAGGCAAGTGCCGATTGACGGCGAGTATCAGCCCGAGAGTGAACTCCGCAATGGCGTGGGGAGAGTAGGCGGGAACGCGTACCACACGGATGCCGGCTTGGTGCGCAGCGGCAATATCCACATTGTTGAACCCCGCACAGCGCAGGGCGATTAGTTTGACACCGAGACGCCCCATCTCGGCTATCAGACTTGCGTCGAGGGGATCATTCACAAAGACGCACACGGCGGTGGCACCCTGCACAAGCAGGAGGTTGTCGTGGGTGGGGTGTGCCTTGAAGTACTTGAGTTCAAACCCGTAGAGCGGATTGCCCTGTGTGTCAAGACTTTGATTGACTTGGTCGAAGACTTCCTGATCGTACCTCTTCGTCCCAAAAAATGCTATTCGTACCACATTAATTAAGAATTAAGAATTAGGAATTAGGAATTAGGAATTACCGGCGTGTCGGCGGGTGGCGTGTCGCCACAGACAACCGGCGTGTCGCCGGGGACAATAAGTTCTTTTTTTTTGTGGACGGACGCTGACGCGTATTACCATAAATTATTCATAAAGACAAAGAATGGTGTGTTTTTTTTAGACAAATATTATCACTAATTATCCACACAAGATTCCTTTTGAAACAAATATTATCATTATTATCCAAATATATTCCAAATATATTCCAAATATAATTCAATAATATTCCCAAATATATTTCATAATAATTTATTGTCTGTGCCGACACGGCACTATTTGAATAATTTTTCGTGTATTTGGAGAACTAATGAGACTATACTGTGCTTTTTATGATTAATTCATGTCCATACGGCGATAGCCGTCCGGCGGGGTGCTCCCCGCGGAGCAACTGGCGTGTCGCCGGTGACAATAAATCTGTCGTCTGTGGCGACACGGCACCGACACGCCGTCGTTTGTTTATAAAGTGGAGCGTCCGGCATCTCGCTGCAAAGGTACAACTTTTTCGTGAAATAGGCAAATCCTTTTTTCATTCTCTTGGAGAACCTGCCGCCAAAGCCTGCTCATCCTGCCAACTGCATCGGGTTGTTAACGGGTGATTAACGGGTGATTAACGGGTGATTAAGCCAAGAACACCGATTGGGCATGCCGCCACAGCCCATTGAAAGAGGGATTTTCCTCCCTACTTTTCCACTTCCCACTCGAACGGATTTCTTTCCGTATTCACACAAAAAAAGCCTATTCTGCGTGTTTTGGACAAGAATTGGGGATAATTGGGGTGTTTTTACGCTATATGGAAAAGCGTAATTTGGCACAGAATTTGCCATTTTATAGGCGGAGAACAGTATCCGCCACTTGGGGGTGTGGGACTCGATAATGCCATTCTGCATTGTGCATTATTGTCTGTGGCGACACGCCACCCGACACGGCACCGACACGCCGGTGGCGCACAAAAAATTATTTTCTTGCGAAAATGCTTGCGATTACAGAAATGTTTTTGTACCTTTGCAGAGCCTTTTTGTTAGAGCCGAAATTGGAGTAGAAATAGAGCCGAAATTAGAGTGGCAACAGAGCCGAAAAAGAGTAGAAATAAAACAAGAAAAGAGCATAGTCGGCGGAGATGAACACCCGCTGCGCAGTACCAAAACACTCGATAAAAACCACCCATACGGAAGACACACCGTTCCCCATTTGTACACAACAAGCGAGTAACATCGCATTCCTAACATATTGAAACTTAAAAACATAGATACAATGAATCTTTCAGAATTGACCGACAAAATCTACGCAGAGGGCGTGGAGAAAGGAAATGCCGAAGCGCAACAGATTATAGACAATGCCAATACCAAGGCAGCGGACATCATTGCGCAGGCAGAGAAAGAGGCGGCTGCTAAGATAGCCGCTGCTGAGGAGCGTGCGCAGGAGTTGGACAAGAATACGCGTGCCGAACTGAAACTCTTCGCTGAGCAGAGTGTCAATGCGCTCAAGACGGAGGTGACGAACTTGCTGACCGATAAGGTGGCAGGCGATAGCGTTAAGGCGGCTACGGCAGACCCGAAGTTTATGCAGGACATCATTGCCAAACTCGCAGCCGAGATGGTCAAGGACGGTGCGGTAATGATAGAGGCAAAGGACGCAGAGGCACTGAAGAAATACTTCGCCGCCAATGCCAAGGGCTTGCTCGAGAAAGGCGTTAAGATAGAGGAGGTGAAGGGCATTAAAACCGACTTCGCCATTGTGCCGGAGAAGGGCGGCTACAAGTTGAACTTTGGCGATAAGGAGTTCGTAGAATACTTTAAGGAGTTCCTCCGCCCGCAACTGATTGAGTTGTTGTTCGGGAAATAAGAAGTTAGAACGCCTGCGGCTGTTAGAAGTTAGAACGCCTGCGGCTGTTAGAAGTTAGAACGCCTGCGGCTGTTAGAAGTTAGAACGCCTGCGGCTGTTAGAAGTTAGAACGCCTGCGGCTGTTAGAAGTTAGAACGCCTGCGGCTGTTAGAAG
>CAVFIY010000256.1:0-3302 GCA_963622435.1 Bacteroides uniformis
CCTGCATACAGAATATACAGATGGCATTCATATTCCTGCGTATGTAGATTTTTCAGGTGCTTCTAATACGAATATGCAACTCATACAGATTGCAGGCGATGATGTGCACACTATATTGCTGCCGAAGGGATTGACCATAATAGACAAAGGAGCCTTGCAAAACAGCCGTTATATGCAAACTATCACTATACCAGCAGAAGTGACAGAAATAGGGGTGAGTGCGTTCGAGAACTGCCGCAGTCTAAAGTCTGTGATATTTGAGGGCGCAACGACGGATGGTGCCTCCACCTGTTCTTTGCGCCGCATAGGCGACTGGGCGTTCTATAACTGCCATGAGTTACAGAGCCTTTCTATTCCCGAAGGCGTTACGGAGATAGGCAATGCAGCATTCTATGGCTGTACCTACTTGACTGAGATTACTCTGCCGAGCAGCGTTACCTCTATCGATGACAATGCGTTTGCTCTCTGCGGAAAGATACAGAAGATTCGTGTGGCAGCCACTACGCCGCCGACCCTGCGTGCGAAGACATTCTACGAGGTCAATCGCTCTATCCCCGTCTATGTCCCCGCCGAGGCAGTCAACGACTACAAGAGCGACATCTATTGGCGCGAGTTCAATATCCAAAGCAACGCTCCTACGGCAATAGAGAACACCACTACCGACACCACCCCGCACAAAGTACTCCGCAACGGTCAAGTCCTCATCCTCCGCAACGGCAAGACCTACACCGTAACAGGCGTGGAGGTCGAGTAAGACTCCCTTTCCTAACTCCGACCTCCCCTCACCCCTCCAAAGGAGGGGCTAAAATAAAGAAAGAGACTGCTCGATTGGGCAGCCTCTTTCTTTGTATCAATACCCTATATTACTATTGCTTTTTATGATAATTGATGTCCATACGCCGCAGGCGTCCGTTCCAAGGAACATACTGCGTATTGTTGTCTCCGGCGACACGCCGGTTGTTGTCCCCGGCGACACGCCGTTTTTCGTGTATTTGTTTCTGTATAGACAAATATGCTCAAATATAGTTCAAATATGCTTTTAATATCAATTCGTGTCTCCGGCGACACGCCACCGTCCGTTCCATGGATCCGAATGCCGTCATCTCTATAAGATTACCGATACATTACCGAAGCATAACCGAAGCATAACCGAAGCATACGCCTGATTTCGGCGTAAGAAGAAGCCGACAATTCCCTTCGCAAAAACGAAAAATCGCCGCCCCCTTGTCTATATAAGGAATAATTCGTACCTTTGCAGACTGTTTGCGACCCGCAGCGCAAGAATGAGCGCGGGTGCAAGCCGCCGACATAATGTAGGACTTTAATAATGAACACGATATGAAAATTTCGAAGCGTATTGACTCCTTGAGTGAGTCGCAGAGTTTGCAAATGGCAGCCCGTTGTCAGCAACTGCGTGCAGCAGGTGTGGATGTGATCGGTCTTTCGCTCGGAGAGCCTGATTTCGCCGCCCCGGAGCATGTGAAGGCGGCAGCCAAGCAGGCGGTGGACGACAACTACTCCCACTACGGTCCCGTGCCGGGTTTCCCCTCTCTGCGTGAGGCGATTGCCCGTACGCTCAATGCGGAGTTGGGTGCGACGAACCCGACGCCTTATACGGCGAATGAGATTATCGTGTCGGTCGGCGCGAAGCAGTGTATCTGTAATGCCATTCAGACGCTGTTAGACCCTGAGGATGAGGTCGTTATCCCCACGCCCTGTTGGGTGAGTTACTCCGAGATGGTCAAACTCACCGAGGCGAAATCCGTCTTTGTGAAGACCACCTTGGAGAACCGTTTCTGCCTGACGGGCGAGCAACTCGAGGCTGCCATTACCGACCGTACCCGCCTGCTTATCCTCTGTTCGCCCAATAACCCGACGGGCAGTGTCTATACCCGCGAGATGCTCGAGGACATCGTTCGTGTCTTGGTGCGCCACCCGCAAGTGAGTGTCATATCCGACGAGATTTATGAGCATATACTCTATACGGGGCACCACGAGAGCATGGGGCAATTCGCTGAGATTCAAGACCGTGTGATTATAGTCAACGGTGTGAGCAAGGCTTATGCCATGACGGGCTACCGTATCGGTTGGTTGGCGTGCCACGATGCAGGGTTCATCGCCGCTTGCAAACGCTTGCAGGGGCAGATGATTACTTGTGCAACTACGGTTGCGCAGAAAGCAGCCGAGGCAGCCTATACGGGTTCGCAGGAGTGCGTGAAGACTATGTGCGCCGCCTTTGAACGCCGTCGCAACCTCATCCTCTCTCTTGCCAAGCAAATCCCCGATTGGAAAATAGTGGAGCCTACGGGCGCATTCTACCTCTTCCCCGATGTGTCCGCTTATTTCGGGCGCAAGACGCAGGACGGTAAGTATCTGATTAACAGCGCAAACGACTTGGTGGAGTACCTGCTCAACGAAGCCCATGTGGCGTGTGTGTCCGGCTCCGCTTTCGGTGAAGATAACTGTATCCGCCTCTCCTACGCCACTTCGGAGGAGAACATCACGGAGGCTATGCACCGTATCCAAACGGCACTCGCCCAACTCCATTAACCCGCCCGTAGGCTGCACAAGCATAGAAACGAAACCGCACGAGCGCAGATAATCAACCGCACGAGCGCAGACAGTAAACTTCACAGTATCAATCCGATAGCACGAGGCTATTATGAACGACCATTCCATTGTCAGTGAGCGGCAGGCGTTGGTGGAGCAGTATTTGCAAGCGCACCACATCGCCTATTCGTGTTATACGCACCCCGAGGGAAAGACCATCGAGGAGGCGCAGCGTTGGTGGCGGGCGGACGGCAGTGTGCATTGTAAGAACATCTTCATGCGCAACCACAAGGGCAATCAGCACTACCTCATCTGCTTCGATAGCAGCCACGACTTGGCCATTCACGACTTGGAGCAGCGGCTCAAGGCATCGCTCATGGCGGCGGGGCAACCCTCACCGGGTAAACTCTCTTTCGCCTCTCCCGAGCGTATGATGCGTTACTTGGGACTGGAGCCTGGGAGTGTCAGTCCGTTCGGACTTATTAATGACACGGAGCATCATGTGATTCTCTTTTTGGATAAGAATATCGAGCAGGCGCAGACGCTGAGTTTTCACCCCAACGACTGCCGTGCCACGGTAGTCATCTCGCACGATGATTTCCTGCGCTACTTGTCCCTCGTCGGTAACCGCTACGAGTGGCTTCCGCTGTATGAATAATGTGTAAACAGGTAAAATCATACAAAGTAGCACATCCGACAGCCTGGGGGCGTGGGTGTCCCCACCCGCGACGGCTCAATAGAGCCGATTGACT
>CAVFIY010000257.1:0-3296 GCA_963622435.1 Bacteroides uniformis
TGAGTCCGTTTCGACTGACTTTGAACTCATTAAACAGGGCTTCATCAACGGTCTGTACAACGACACGACCCTGTTCACACACGAGCAGGCACAAGAGTATATCGAGACCACCATCAATCACATCAAATACGGAGAGACCAAAGAGCAGGGCGAGAAGTTCTTGGAGGCTAACGCGCTGAACGACAGCGTAGTGGTAACCGAGAGCGGCCTGCAATACAAGGTGCTCAAGCTCGGAAAGGGCAAGAAGCCGGTGGCTACCGACAAGGTAAAAGTACACTATCACGGTACTTTGATTGACGGTACGGTATTCGACAGCAGCGTACAGCGTGGCGAGCCTATCACCTTTGCGCTCAACCAAGTGATTGCTGGTTGGACAGAAGGACTGCAACTGATGCCCGTCGGCAGTAAGTTTGTGTTCTATATCCCTGCCAACTTGGGCTACGGCGAGCGTCAAGCCGGCTCTATTCCTCCTTACTCTACTCTTATTTTCGAGGTGGAACTGCTTGGAATAGAGAAGTAATCGGTTCTGAATCAACCGCTGACTAACATACAACTCCGCTAACGCGAGCGTCTGCGAATTTCCAAATGGCAACTCTGCCGACGCAAACGTTTGCAAAACGGTAAATGTGTAGCTGCGCATGGGTATCATCGCACGACAAAGTATAAAAGGCACCATCGTAACCTATTTAGGGGTTGCGGTGGGCTTTTTTACTACTTTCTTTGTCCTGACCCGCTTTCTGACGGCTGAGGAGATTGGATTGTCGCGCGTGCTGATTGATGCCGCCACACTCTTTATCGGGCTGGCGCAGTTGGGGACGAATTCTTCTATCATTCGTTTTTACCCCTATTTTAAGAGTACGGAACACCGCGACCACGGGTTCTTCTTTTGGACATTAGTCATTCCGTTCATTGGTTTTCTGTTGTTTGCCATAGTCTATTGGGCGTGCCATATCCCGTTGGGGCATTGGTTTGGAGAGAAATCGCCCCTGTTCATGGACTATTATTATATGGTGTTGCCACTCGCATTCTTTATGCTCTATCAGTCTCTGTTTGAGACGAATGCGAATGT
Organism: Bacteroides uniformis; assembly: GCA_963622435.1. Lineage (GTDB taxonomy): Bacteria > Bacteroidota > Bacteroidia > Bacteroidales > Paludibacteraceae > Colicola. Next base: position 1,070 of record CAVFIY010000257.1, read on the forward strand.
GCTGATGCGTATTGTGGTACCCCGTATGGTGCGCGAATTGGTCGTGCGGGTCGGACTGCTGGTACTCTATCTGCTCTACGCCTTTCGAGTACTCTCGCTCGACGGTTTCGTGGTCGGACTCTGCCTCAACTACGCCGTGGCGGCACTGATTGACCTCATTTACCTCTTTGCCCTCGGGCATATCTCCCTCCGCCCCGATTGGGCATTCCTGCGTGCGAACAAACTATTGGTGCGTAACTACTTGTTTTACACGGGATTCCTTTTCGTTTCTGCCCTCGCGGGTGTGTTGGCACCTACGCTGTCCTCGTTCTTTATCACGGCAAAGATGGGGTTGGAACACACGGGTATATACGCCATCGCCACTTATATGGCGACCATGGTGAGCATCCCTTATCGGTCAGTTACGGCCATTGCGGCACCCCAATTGGCACACTCTATTAAGGAGAAGAACAACGCGGAGTGTTCGCATTTGGTACATCAAGTGAACAACAATCTGCTGCTCGTGGGCGGACTGATATTCTTGGCGATTTGGTTCAATATAGACCTTATATATACTATCCTACCGAACGGTAGCACCTATTCGGTGGCGCGTACGGTGGTACTCATCTTGAGCGTTGCGCAACTGCTGGCGGCGACTTTCTCTTTCTGCCTGTCGGCTATCAACTACTCCCGTTTCTATGTCTTTTCGCTCCTGCTCTCCGCCCTGCTGACAGTGGGAACGATACTGCTGAATAATTATCTCATCCCCATCTTCGGCATGGAGGGTGCGGCACTCAGCACGCTGTTGGCAAGTGCAGTCTATTATGGATTGGCGGCACTGATACTGCGCTTCACTTGTCGTGTTTCGGCGGTAAACAGGAAGACCATAACAGGCACTGCGTTGCTCGTTATTCTCTTTGTAATCAATGCGTTATGGCAGCACTATTTGTCTATCTCAAACCTCTGGTTGAGTGGTATCCTACGCACAGTCGTCCTTCTCGGTGTTGGTGTCTTCATTGCCTGGCGTTTGCAACTTTCCACCGAACTGAATCACCTTTTTCACACTCTCTTACACTCTAAATCCAAGTAACTATGCGTTGGTTCGTGCGGTTTGCATATAAGGGAACGGCATACCACGGGTCGCAATCGCAGCCCAATGGCGGTACGGTGCAAGACACAATGGAGCGTGCCTTTGCACTCGTCCTGCGACAGCCCGTGGCACTTACTTTTGCAGGGCGTACCGATGCAGGTGTCCACGCCGAAATGATGTGGGCACACTTTGATTTGTCGTGCGAAGCAGCCACGCAGGCAGGGTATAATCTGTCGTTCGCAGAGGGCAGACGCGACTTGCTTTACCGCCTGAACCGCCTGCTGCCGTCGGACATTGCGCTTTATGAATTGCGTCCTGTGACGGGCGAAGCCCATGCGCGTTTTGACGCCACCGCACGCACTTACCACTATCGAATAACCACCCACAAAGACCCGTTCTCGACTACGCTGCGCACACAAGTGCGGAGCGGATTGGACTTTTCCGCCATGAACGAAGCGGCGAATTCCCTGCTCGGGCGGCAGGACTTTTCTTCGTTCTGTCGTGTGCATACGGATGTGAAGACGAAATTCTGTACTGTTACGCGTGCCGAGTGGAGGCAAGAGAGCGACACGGACTATGTGTTTGTGATAACCGCCGACCGCTTTTTGCGTAATATGGTGCGTGCCGTAGTGGGTACGCTTTTCGATGTCGGCTACGGGAAAATGTCTGCTGCTGCATTCGCCGAAGTGATTGCCCGCCAAGACCGTCAAGAGGCAGGCGACTCCGCCCCCGCAGAAGGACTCTATTTGGTTGATATAGAGTATCCTACATCCCTCTCCCTCCCCCAATAACCCTTGCTCCTCTTCCAATACCCACTCCCTCCCAACGCCCAATAATCCCTATTCTTTTTCGTATCTATCCTCCTAGTTTAACTTTCGACAGTTGAAAAAAATGGAGGGGTTCGCCGTATGCGTTGCGTGGAAATGCGGGCGTAAGTCTAGAGTTGGGGCTGTAAGCGATGGCACATAACATCAAAAAGATGCATGTAAAAGGGCATAACAGCCTTTTTGTGTGTTTTGTGGACTCCTTCTGCCCTTTGAGCATTTTATCCTCTTTACTTGACAAAACAGAGGGCAAAATCATTCAATGAATTTTTTCTCGTTCAGTCTGGGGGGGATCCGCAAAAGCGGACAACACTCCTAATGGTCCCCCCATAAC
>CAVFIY010000258.1:0-3294 GCA_963622435.1 Bacteroides uniformis
GACACCGACCGTACACATGATATCGAAAGTGAACGGTATCGTGTCGATGACGGGCGAGAAACTCTACGAACCGCAGTTCATTGAGGCGGTGCATCAAGCGGAGAAAGAAACGGGCATCAAGACCAAGTTCTTTGTCGGTTTTGCAGATGTAAAGGAGTCGCTCTACCATTTCTACTACGAGTTCCAAGACGAGACAATCGGGCAGGAACAGGCGGACGAGTTCACCAAAGTGGTGGATAAGCACCTGCAGGAGATAAACATCGAGTACGAGTCCAAACGGGCATCGTTCCGCCTGCATGCTCCGCAAGCGCATATCCTGCTCAACAATGCCTATTCCCGATTCAAAGCCGCCTGCCTGAAAGACGGTTTCCGAGACGGACAGTTCAAGTTCAACCTGCTGATGCAAGACGAGAAACGCCGCAATAAATTCAGCCTTATCGAGCGTCTGGAAACGGGCTACGACAACTTCGCCACGCGTATTCTGGAGCAGGCGAATAAGATTGATGACCAGATGACGCAACGCCGCCGTGAGCGGGAGCAACGCGCCATAGAGCGTGAAGCAAAACGCTCGGAACGCAACGCCAAGCGTCAACAGAAAAAAGCCTGACCCGCCATGACATTGCCCCCAATAGACAGACTCACACCGGAGGTTCGCGCCGTAGTGTTCGACCTCGATGGCACGCTCTACGACAAGTGCCGTCTGCCGCTCTATGTGGTGCTGCATAACTTGTGGGCATTGCCTTTGTTGGCGGCAGAACGAAGGACGCGAAAGCAACTGCGCGGACAGTATTTCGGTACGGAGAAGGCGTTCTACGACACTTTCTTTGCCACCATGTGCAGAGGACACCTGTTCTCGGAGCGCATAGCGCGTTGGTGGTGCTTCCGCTACTATCTGCCCTCTATGGTACGCATTATTCATCGTCATTGCCGATTGAATGAGGGAGTAGAGCAGTGGCTGGCAGTGTGCAAGGAACGCCAAATCCCCATGGTGGTCTATTCCGATTACGGCTGTGTGAAAGAGAAACTCCGAGCCATCGGATTGGCAACGGAGGCGTTTGCGGGGATAGTCTCTTCGCCCGAGTTGGGCGGACTGAAGCCCGCCAAGCAGTGTGCGGAGCAAGTCCTTGCCCGCCTGCAAGTCCCTGCGCAGTCCTGTCTGTTCATCGGCGACCGAAAAGACACCGACGGTGCCTCCGCTCTCGCCATCCGCGCCCCCTTCGCCCTAGTAGAGTAATTCACAATGCATAATGCACAATGGTGGCGTGTCGCCACAGACAACAGATACAATGCACAACCGGCGTGTCGCCGGAGACAACAGATACAATGCACAATTCCTAATTCTTAATTCTTAATTCTTAATTCTTAATTCATAATTAGCATGAACTCTCGCTACAAAGATTTAGAAGTAGCCCCCGGGGTGTATGTTCCGAATGTCGGAATCGAATATCCGGAGAATGACCCGTACCAACACCTCTACCACCCGACTTACGACCGCCAAGTGGTTGTAGATGAGCATTATCCCTATATAGACGACAGTCTGAAATTCCGTTTCCTCAACTGCTCTATGTGGGGACTCCTGTTGAAAGGCTGTATCGGGGCAATGCTGCGCGTGAAGATGGGATTGCGTATCAAGGGGCGCAAGAATCTCCGCAAATATAAGAACGAACTGAAAGGCGGGGCGATTACCATATCGAACCACATGTACAAGTTCGACTGCCCGTGTGTGCTGATAGCGGTACACGCGAAGCACACCACCCGTATCCCGATGTTCGCACCGAACTTCTCCACCAAAGACAACTTCTTTTTGCGTGTGGTAGGCGGTATTCCTATCCCGCAACAGGAGGGCGGAATGGCAGCATTGAAGAAGTTCAACGAGGCATTCGACGAATTCCATCGGCGGGGCTATTGGTTCCATATCTTCCCCGAAGCAGCACGCTGGGACTTCTACAAGCCCATTCGCCCGTTCCAAAAGGGCGCATTCTCTATGGCGTACAAGTACGATATGCCGCTGTTGCCGTGTGCCATTACCTATCGGGAGCGTACGGGTATCTTCCGTCTGTTTGGCCCCAAAGAACTACCGTTACTGCAAGTGGAGATAGGCGAACCGATACTGCCCGACCGCACCAACTCGCGCGGAGCGGAGGTGGAGCGACTGCGTGAGGAAGCACACCGCACCATAGTCCGTATGGCAGGCATCACCAAAAATACCTGGCACACCAAACCGGAAGACGAATGAAACGCTTGGTGCCATACATCGCCGTCTTGGCGGCAATGATTATCTGGTCGGCGGCAGGTATTGCAATCAAAGAAGCACTAGTCGCCTTGCCGCCGATGACGATGATAGTCATCCGCTTTACGCTCTCGGTACTGCTGATGCTCGTCATCGGACTGGTGGCACGCCGCAGCGAGATGCTCTCGTTGCAACGCATTGACAAACAAGACATTCCGCTCTTCCTATTGGGCGGTGTGATGCAGCCTTTCCTGTACTATATCCTGGAGACATTCTGCTATCGGGAACTCTCTTCGCCCACAATTGCCGAGGCATTGCTGAGTACGAGTCCGCTCTTGGCGCCGCTGTTTGCTTCGGTTCTGCTGCGGGAGCGCGTTACACGCTATAACATCTTCGGTATTCTCATCTCCACCATCGGTATGCTCTTGTTGGTGCTGGTGGGGACAGCCAATTTCAGTATCGGCAACCCGTGGGGAATAGCCTTTGCCTTTGCCGCAGTGTCCGCCGCAGTGTTCTATACAATTATTCTGCGCCGAATCCCAACGAAGTACAACTCGCTCTCGGTGGTCTTCTATGTGCAACTGACATCGCTTGTGCTGTTCTATCCCCTATGGGGAATTATGGAGGGAAGCACTTTCGTCGGTTGCTTGCAAGCGGCCGCCCCCGCACAACTGCTCCGCTCGCTGCTGGGAGTGGGCTACTTGGCGGTATTCGCTTCGGTCATTGCATTCATCTGCTTCTGTTACACCGTGCGGCAAATAGGCGTAACGCGCACCAATGCGTTCAATAATGTCCGCCCCGCCTTTACGGCATTGTGGATGCTTCTTTTCTTTGGCGAACAACTACCGGTAGCCAAATGGATAGGGATTATCCTTATAATTCTAGGGCTATTTGTGTGCCAAATACAAAAAACGAGCAGGAAAAAATAGTTTGCTCTTGGCTATTTCGCAAAATCTTTGTACCTTTGCAGCAGTAATGTGCCGAAGTCCCCTTTGACGGGGAAATGGCACGAAAATTTATACTGAATGGAACATATTTACACGCCTGAGTTTTTTAACGACCTG
>CAVFIY010000259.1:0-3278 GCA_963622435.1 Bacteroides uniformis
TTATCGTTTCGGCGCAAGGGAGCGTAATGCAGGCTGGCGTATCGACTACCATTGGCTGAGCGAACCCCTCCGCCACCGTATCGTCTCCGCCCGCATTCTCACCACCGCCGTCCACTCCGACCACTGCCCCGTTGAACTAATTATGAATTAGGAATTATGAATGATGAATTATCAGTGGATACGGAGGAAAAGCGGTCAGACAATGTACTTTTGAGTAAAAGTAAGGCATTCGCAGTACGAGTAATTGGGCTTTACAAATACCTAACACAACACCCTAATACACAGAATAGAGAATTTGTTCTTTCCAAACAGGCTTTGCGGAGCGGAACAAGCATAGGGGCTAATGTCCGAGAATCCCAACGGGCACAAACAACCGCAGACTTCCTATCCAAATTATACATAGCATTTAAGGAAGCAGATGAAACAGCCTATTGGTTGGAACTATTACACGAAACAGATTATATAACACAAGAGATGTTTGATAGTATGTACTTCGACTGTGAAGAACTACTGAAACTATTATCAGCAATCATCAAAAGCACTCGTCAAAAGTAGATACGATTAATTCATAATTTACTTCAGAATAGGGCAATCCCTTTTAATTGTCCAATCAGCGATTGGACAATTAGTAAAAGCACTTGTCAGAAGTAGATGCCGTTAATTCTTAATTCATAATTCTTAATTCATAATTAGTAAAAGTGGATGTACTAAGTACAGAGCATTTAGTAAAGAAATATGGTAAGCGCACCGTGGTCAACGATGTGAGCATACACTTGGAGCAGGGCGAGATAGTCGGTCTGCTTGGTCCCAACGGTGCAGGCAAGACCACCACTTTCTATATGACGACGGGACTTGTTACTGCCAACGAGGGCAAGATATTCCTCAACGACAAGGACATCACCTCGTTCCCGATGTACAAGCGTGCGCAACTCGGTATAGGCTACCTCCCGCAGGAGGCGAGCGTGTTCCGTAAGATGACTGTTGAGGACAATATCCGTTCCGTACTCGAGATGACCAAGTTCAGTAAGGACTACCAAAAGCAGAAACTGGAGCAACTCATCTCCGAGTTCAACCTTGCCCATGTGCGCAAGAACTTGGGCGACCGCCTCTCGGGAGGCGAACGCCGCCGTACGGAGATTGCCCGCTGCCTTGCAATAGAGCCTAAATTCGTCATGCTCGACGAACCCTTTGCGGGTGTCGACCCTATCGCAGTACAAGAGATTCAGGATGTCGTTTGGAGGCTCAAAGACAAGAACATCGGCATCCTGATTACCGACCACAATGTGGACGAAACGCTGATGATTACCGACCGTGCCTACCTGCTCTTCGAGGGCAAGATACTCTTCCACGGCACGCCCGAAGAGTTAGCAGCCAACCCCATTGTGCGTCAGAACTACCTGGGGCGCGACTTTGAGTTGAAGAAGAAGAGTCGCCCCGTACCTACTGAAAACCAAATACTTGAAGCATAGTATCTTCCATATTGTCCTCTTCGCCTGCCTCGGCGCACTCCTCCTCGGCTGTACCAACACGCCCGAAGTGGAGGTGCCGATAGTACGCTGTGCCGATATCCCCACAGGTGTGGCGTCTGCCATGGCGTTTGCAGCAGACGGCTGCGGCTATGTCCTTTGCGGGCGAACGCAGTCGGGCGAACGCACCAACGCGTTTTGGAAATACACGCCCGACTCCGACCAATGGACGGCACTGCCTACGCCCCCGCTGAAAGCCCGTGTCAAAGGCGTGGCGCAGCCGCTGGGCGACAAGGTCTATATCGGTCTGGGTTTCAACGGACACGCCTACGGTGATGGCAGTTATCTCCATGACTTCTGGTGCTACACCCCTGCCACCGACCAATGGCAACGCCTTGCCGATACCCCGAGCGACAACACCGTCGGCGCAGTCAGTTACGCCCACAACGGGAAGATTTATATCCTCTACGGTGGCGGCTACGGCTTCACCCGTGAGATTACCTGCTACGACCCCGAGACGGACACTTGGCAGGTCTATGAGGACGACCATCGCCGCGCCAACGCCGCTTTCGGTGTGGCGGGTGCAGCCGTAGCGGGGCGCACTTACCTCGGCACGGGTTTCAACACCCGTAACCTCAACCAGTGGTACGAAGTCGACTTGGAACAGGATAACTGGACAAAATGCGCTTCCGTGCCTACCGCAGGACGCCAAGTGGCAACTGCCGTGAGCAACAGCCGCTACATCTACCTCATGGGCGGGCATCATTTCGGCGGCAGCCTCACTACTTGGCAGTCCTTCTCGGACATCCTCCGCTACGACCCGCAGAAAGACCAATGGGCGCACTGCGGTTCTATCCCCTACGGAGCAGCCGAGAGTATGATTTCCTTCGCAATCGGTGAGCGTATCTATTTCGGCTTGGGCGAAGACAAAGACGGACATATATTCACGCAACTCTACTATCTTGAAGACTAACCGCCTCATATTGCCCCTCTTGCTCCTCCTGCTTGCACTCCCCGTGCGGGCGTGGGACTGGTGGCCACTCCCGATGGCAAATCCCGACAGCGGGCAAGACTCGTTGTACTATACACTCAGTCTATCGGGCGTAGCGTCGTCGGGCAAGACAGCACCCTTCTGGTTGCAGAGCAATCGCCACGGTAACATCTCCGCCTCGCCCTACAGCGGCAATCTTACGGCAGGAATTATTAAGCCCGCCACTCGTCCCAACCGCTGGTTCGACTACGACTTTGCCTTTACGCTCACGGGGCGACTGCAAAGCCGCACAGACTATATCTGCGCCCCCGAGAACCGCCTGGGCGTACTCTATTCCAATCTGGCGTATGCCCATGTCCGACTATACATTATAGATATTACGGCGGGTATTCAGCCCGAGCAGTACGGCAGCCCCGACCCAGAACTAACGAGTGGCAGCCTGCTCTTCTCTACCAACGCACGCCCTATGCCGGGCATACGCATCGGCATCGACCGCTGGACGGCATTCCCGGGTCTGTACGGTTATCTCGAGGTGAAAGGTGGCTTGAGTCATCAGTACCTGTTCGACAATGTGTATGTGTCGCAAGCCAAAGTACATCACAAGTGGGTCGGCGCGCGTGTAGGAGGACGCCTGCCCGTCAACTTGAGTTACGAGTTTCACCATGTGGCGCAGTGGGGCGGCTACTCGCCCGTCTATGGCGACTTGGGCAATAAATGGTCGGACTATATGGCGGCAGTCTTGGTACGCTCGGGCGGTGTTATGGCAAACGACCAACTCAACGCCGAGGGCAATCATATTGGCAGTCAGTCGCTTACGCTCG
>CAVFIY010000260.1:0-3277 GCA_963622435.1 Bacteroides uniformis
AACCGCCCGCAATCCCTTTCGGTACCGAGTAACAAGCCGTCATCGCTTATTTAGATTGGGCATAAATAAGAACGAGAAACAGCACAAAAGTGCAACTTTTCTCCCTTTCTCAAGCCACGCCTAAGCCAACCTCAAGCCACCCTTAAGCCCCAAAAACTGTGCATTGTGCATTGCATTCCTCTCTGTCCATAATGACCAACGGGGCGTACGAAAAAGCAGTACCTTTGCACCGTCAAACAAGAAATGGGATCCCAAAAGACAATTAACAATTAAAAATTAACAATTAACATGCAGGTCTCTGACTGCAGAGCGTCTAACTTCCAACAGCCGTAAGGCGGTCTAACAGCCGCAGGCGGTCTAACAGCAGAGCGGTCTAAAATCAAACAACTATGGCACAAATCGAACCAATGGACTTGGTGAAGTCCATGCACGGCAAAGTCTGTGAACACTCCGATGTGTATTTCACCGAACGCTACGGCAAGCAGTACAGCGCACGCCTATGCAACCCGAACCCCGCCTCGAGCGCGAGCCAAACCGCCAACCGAGAGAAGTTCGCTTCCGCAACCAAGGCAGCCGCTGCCGCCATCGCCGACAACGAACAACGAGCCACCCTGCTCAAAGCCTTCAACAGACAGAAAAAATACCGCTCCTTCTACGGCTATGTCTGCGCAAAGGAATATGAGAAAATCAATTAAGAACCACTAACACCGACTCCCCCGACCCCCTCAGAGAGGGGGACTTCAGAGGACAATCAAAAACTAACTAATTACTAATTAACTAATCAAGACCTTTACCACCCCCCCCCTCAGAGAGGAGGACTTCAGAGCAACTGACACCTCGTTTGAAAAGGTAGAACCAAACATCCGGAGCATCTGACACCCCCTCCTCTGGAGGGGCTTGGGGAGGTCGCAAATTAAAACATCCAAATTAACTATGGCACAAGTAGATTACGCCTATCCCGTTGAGGCTTTGCACGGGAAAGTAAGTAAGCGTCACACCGTTGGTTTCGCACAACGCAACGACACCGGACGCAAGTTCACCCAAACTCGCAACGCACGCACCTCCGCCGTAGGTGCCGACGAACAGGAACTGCGCGAGAAATTCGGCAACGCCTCCAAGGCTACCCGCACCCGCCTCGCCGACCCCACCCAGTCGCTCGAGGACAAGAAAGCATTCCTCAAACAATCCAAGTACAAAACCCTCTACGGCTATGTCTTCTCGCAAGTGTATAACGCGGACTAAGACCCCAACCAACCACGACACAGACTCCCCCAACCCCCTCAAAGAGGGGGCTAACGGAAAAGACCAGACCTCCCCAAGCCCCTCCGGAGGAGGGGGTGTCAGAAAAGACCAGACCTCCCCGACCCCTCCAAAGGAGGGGACTAGCAGAGCATCTGAAGTCCCCCTCTTTGAGGGGGTCGGGGGAGTCGGGGGAGTCGGAGCGGGCAACCGTGGCAGCAACAAGCAGTTGATACTCGCTGTGGCGATGTGCATCTTCGGGTGCGCACTGCTCACAGCGGGCATCGCTATCCCGCCCGCGGGTGTGATAGACCCCACCGTCCTCGTCGCTTTCGGCGAGATACTCACCTTCGCCGGAAGCCTCATAGGGATTGACTATAAGTACCGATACCGTGGGAATTAAGAATTATGAATTATGAATTAAGAATTATATGCTACGACTTGGCACTATTAGACCAATCGGACTAATTAGACCTATTAGACCAATAAGACCCATAAGCGGTCTAACTTCTAACAGCGCAGCGGTCTAACAGTCCCGCAGGGACGGTCTAACTTCTAACATCTTCCCCATACTCCATGACACTCTTTCTCTTACGCACTGCCGTCAGCGGGAACGCTACGATAGGACGGCTCTTTATCGACAACACTGCGTTCTGCGACACCCTCGAACGCACCGACCGACAGATACCCGAGGGGCAATACCCGGTCCGTATCACTTTCTCGCCCCGCTTCGGCGAACAACTGCCCCTCGTGGAGCAAGTACCCCACCGCGCGGGCATCCGTATCCACGCAGGCAACACCACCGCCGACAGCACAGGCTGTATCCTCGTCGGCGAGGCGAACAGCCCACGCACCCTCACCCGCTCACGCCTCGCCCTCAACCGCCTGCGCGACCGTATCGACGATGCCGACCACTGCACCCTCGCCATCTCCTCCGCCGTCGTCCCCGATGTCGCAGTCGCCCCGAACAAGGGGGACGGGGATAGTCAAGACAACAAAACAACGCAAAACTATGACACACAGCAAGAATACGCATAGCGAACATACGCATAGCGAATATACGCATAGCGAACATACGCGAAGCGAAAATACGCGCAGCGAAAATACGCGCAGCGGAAGAAATACGCGCAGCGAACATACGCGCAGCGAAGCAAGCGAACATACGCGCAAGCGATTGCCGATATTTCTAATAGCGGCAATCGCGTTAGCCTCATGCGCAGGAGAGCGCAGGTTTAGCCCCGTTGCCACTATGGGCAGGAAAATGAAAGGTGCTTTGGGGAATTTTGGTAATGGGCTGAAAATGATATAGATAGAGAATTGAGCGTGCAAAATGAAAGGTGCAACACACTTGAATTTACTTTCATTTTACTTTCATTCTATCACGAAGACTATAAGCAACCCTTTCATTTACCTTCAATTCAACACCCAATAACTGCGTTTCAATGCTCTTTTGAACCTCTTCTACACACCTAATTAAAGTGCTTCTATCTGCACCCGCTCAACCAACAGAAGTGCTTCTATGTCTGCTTCTGCACACCTATTAAAGCACACCGTCTCCCTTCATCACAACTGCCGAAAGTGCTTCTATTCCTACACCCCTTCCGAATACTCTCCCGATACTCTACAAACGCTCTCTGCGCCTATTGATGGGCATAGAGAGCGTTGTTTGTTTTGCTACGGCGGAGAATGGTATAGAAAGGAATTATAGGGCGGTACAGAGAGAAGACAATAGAGCCGCAGAAGACTCCTCAAAAGGCACAAGGGTATTCATCGAGCCACGAAAGCCTTATGGCACAAGGGTATTCATCGAGCAGGACAAAACCTCCCTTAAAGGTACAAAAAAAAGAGTGGTTAAAGAGCGGGTAATGACTCCCAAAAAGAGAACCGAAAGAGGGGTAGAAGAGAGTCAAAAGAGGGGCAAAAATGAGAACAAAAATGCCCTTTTTGCAAAACGGGGGGACATATTGGGGGGACAAATGGGGGGACACTTTTCGGGATTAGAGGGGGTAGAAAACACCCCTATAATGCACTTTTTTTG
>CAVFIY010000261.1:0-3263 GCA_963622435.1 Bacteroides uniformis
ATCCGGCAGCCTGGGGGCGTGGGTGTCCCCACCCGCGGCGGTTTGGAACAAACCATTTGACTATGCTACGCCCTCTAGCCTATCTAGAATATCTAGAACATCTAGCCTATCTAGCCCCAATTTTTAACAGTGTAACGCTCTACCCCTATGCCCACCCCATTAGTTGCTATAAAATGCACGGTATATAAATAAAAACTAAATTACATAACCATTTGCACTGATGCCGCGTTTCTCTATCATAATTCCTGTATACAATAGCGAAGCCTATTTAGCGAAATGCTTAGACTCGGTGTGTCGACAGTCGTTGGCAGATTATGAGGTGTGGTGCATTAACGATGGTTCTACAGATGGTAGTTTGCAGATATTGGAGCGCTATGAAATCGCATATCCTTTCTTGCACATCTATTCTATACCAAATTCGGGACCGAGTGCGGCGCGTAATAAGGGGTTGGATTTAGCAAGAGGAGAATACATCTTATTCTGCGATAGTGATGATTGGCTGGAGGGTACGGATGTTTTGGCTCGATTAGACGCTTATATAGCGCAGTGTGGTAACGATGCCGACTGTGTATTCTTTCCGGGGGATACCAATTGGGGTGGTAATGCTGCAAAGTCCCCTGACTACGAAGAGCAGACTTTTGCCGAAGGGTGGGACTTGGCAACGCAATACTGTAACAATTCCGGTTTTCTATTCTTTGGGGCATTGTATGCTTATTGCTATAGGCGCAGTTTGATAGAAAAATGGCATTTGAGATTAGATACTGCTATTTCTTATGGGGAGGATAGGCTTTGGGTATTTGATTTCTTGGATAAAGCACAGAAATCTATAGTCTATTCGAAGCCGTGCTATTTCTATAATGTGCGTCCCGGTTCGCTAATGACGCAAATGGGGGGGGTAATCCCAAACACTCCGAGGAGCCGCTTCGCTGTGCAGAAATGTTGTGGGAAAGGAAATGGGCTCACTCGAAGAACTCGGAGGTATTAAGATATATTGCTCGATTCTATCGTGCGCAAATTATAGCGGCTGCGTGTCAAGGGAAACCTTGTCGAGTTAAATATAAGAAACTCCTTTTTGCAGAACCTAAGTCGTGCAAATATCTGTTGAAAAGTATGATTTTGTGTTTCACCCCAACACTATACAGAAAGTTATTCCACAAATGACCTCTCCTCTTTTGATAGTAATGACACCGGTGCGCAATGAGGCGTGGGTGTTGCGTGCTTTCTTGCAGGCGACTTCGCTGTGGGCGGACTATATCATTATTGCCGACCAACTATCCACCGATGGCAGTCGCGAACTCTACAAGCAGTTCGAAAAGGTGATTGTGATAGACAATACCAATCCCAATTTCAACGAAGCCGAACGCCAAGCGATGCTTGTCGCCAAAGCGCGTGAGGTAGCCGCAGGGCGAGATACGATTCTTTTCGGGTTAGATGCCGACGAGATACTGCAAGCCGATTGGCAAAGCACCCCCGATGGGCAACATATCTTGCATTCCGTGCCGAGAGATGTATTCTGGTTCCGCTGGGCGCAACTGGCACCGGACAAGAAACATTACGGTGACTCGGGATTCTACCCGTGGGTGTTTCACGACGACGGAGTAGAACCGCACGGCAACTATGTGCGCAATATGCATAGTATGCGTATTCCCTATCCGATAGAGGAAAAACAGATGTACTATGTGAACGATTTCAGAGTACTGCACTGCGGCGCATTAGACCCCGAACGCACGGCGGCAAAGAGCCGTTTCTATCAATTTGTCGATTGGGAACTGAATCACCGCAATCCGATTACCTTGTCCCGCTCCTACGCATCGCACTGTAAGCGGGCGCAGAAATACGATATCCAATTTACGATTACGGACAATATGATTGCTTTCCCGTTCGACTTCTGGCAACAAATAGAATTAGGTGCAAAACACAGTTGGTTCGATGATTACATAGCCGAGCGCTTGTCGCAGTATCCTATGGAGGCTCTGCGAAAATTGGATATTTGGGACGACGAATTTTTGCAATATTACCATATTCAAGACCCGCGTCGCCGGGTGGATACATACATACATACATACATACATACATACAACACAGCCTATACACCGCTCACTTTTTATCCGCTGTGTGGATAAAGTGCTACGAAAACTATATAAGTGATTGCGCATAGTGCCGGATTGTGCTTTCTAATTGTACAAAATGACTACCACACCTTTAGTTGCTATAAAATGCACGGTATATAACCACGAGCCGTATCTCAGGGAGTGCCTCGACGGGTTTGTGATGCAACAGACCGATTTTCCTTTTGTGGCGGTGGTGCACGACGATGCCTCGACCGACAAGTCGGCAGACATCATTCGAGAGTACGCTGCCAAATATCCCGACATCATACTGCCCTACTACGAAACGGAGAATCAGTACTCGAAAGGGACCCTCTCGCAGGTAATGAATGAGGCGGTAGATGCCACAGGGGCGAAGTACATCGCGCTCTGCGAGGGCGACGACTACTGGACCGACCCGCATAAACTGCAAAAACAAGTCGATATCTTGGAGAAAGATGATTCGCTAATGGCTGTCGTAACCGATACGGCGATAGTGGATGCACAGAGCCATGTTTTGTGTGCCAAACGGGGCGGAGTTGTTAAAAATAATAAGAGGGGGGGGTACAATCTATATGATTTCTTCGGCACACCCCAACACGCTTATCCCACAGCGACTGTGGTCTACCGCAACACCCACCGGCAGGAGATTCGCCGCATGATAGCGCATACGGCAAACCCGTATTTAGGCGATTGGACACTCTGGATAATACTACATACTTTTGGAGATTTCTATTACATCGATGAAGCAACTGCGGCGTATCGTATCAATCCCACCTCGATAACGCACACCTGCAATCGGGTAGGGAGAGCCAAAGCCAATCGCACAATATGTCATGCCGTGGCGGACATCTTGCCCCCGCAATATGAGGACATTCGCCGCAAACTCCGCAAGACCAATTGGGTATGGGTGAGTCTGGTGCTTGCCTACAAGGCAGAACACAAATACTTGCAAATGCTGGGGGCAATGTGCGTGGCTACAGTGGCATGCCCCAAACAACTTTTTGAACTGTTCGCAGCATCGCTTCGAAACAAATTGACCCATCAGCCGAAACGCCCCTACTGACAAAGAGCCTTTTTGTTGGATAAGTTCATTTTTCGAAAAGTAGGATAGGTGCTGCTTGCATATATGGCGAAAAAATGGTATCTTTGCAGCCCATTAAAAGACAATGGCAA
>CAVFIY010000262.1:0-361 GCA_963622435.1 Bacteroides uniformis
TCATCGGGTGCAACGGTTTGCTGCACCATACTTTGGAAAGCAAGGCGAAAGAATGTGGCGTTATCATTCTTGTATACGCCCATGCAGACGGTATATGCGGGGTAAGTAGGGGGCATTGCGTTTTTATAGTTTCAGTTTGACGATGGAGTGCTTTTCTCGCTTGGAGAGTACATGTATGATTTTTACTATTGGCTTTTAGTGTAAAAAAGGAACGTGCAAAAAATACATGTTGCTAATTGAGCATATAATCTTTATCTTTATTGTCTATTCAACTTGTGCTTTTTTTGCACAGGTTGGGTGGCTCAATATCTCTGTGTTGCTGCTTTTTCTTGGGGTGTGCAAAATCTGCACACCCCAAGGT
>CAVFIY010000262.1:371-808 GCA_963622435.1 Bacteroides uniformis
GTAGTATTCGTCAGTTGTTTTTGTCTTTTATTTGCTCAAATAACTCGTTCCATTGATTGGCGATATATTCTCTCGAAAAAGGAGCGGTCGTTGCTTTGTGGTAACTATTCAGTGCCATTTGAGTGAGCAGTGCTCTATCCTCGTATAGTAATTTGATTTTCTCTTCCAAGAACTGCGTGATGCGTTCGCTTTTCTTTCCTGCATATATGGTTTTCTTCTCGTGATCCCAAATGGTAGGATTCGGCTTGTTGTCCGGAGTAAAATACCACCATGCAGGCTCTGTTAAATATCCGTTTTCTCCATCAGTAACCATTTCCGGAATGGCATAGAGTTTCGTTGTAATTACAGGCAGACCGGCTTTCATTGCCTCTAGGACTGTTAGAGGCGAACTATCATCGCTAGTCGGAATTAAGAGCATATGATGTGATGCATATAAT
>CAVFIY010000262.1:818-3248 GCA_963622435.1 Bacteroides uniformis
CAAAGAGAGAGACCCGGTACAGATGCTATTTGTTCTTTGAGAGTCGGATCAATCTCGTTGAGCGATGTGACCATCGTGAGCGAAAGGTTTAATCCTTGTGCCTGCAAATGCTTATAAGCGTCTACAATTTCGAGAGCACCTTTTGATAAAAAACGAATTCCCTGTGCAATATACAATAACTTAAGTGGCTCATCTGTTGTCAACTTGTCTTGAATGCTTTGCTCGTTTGCATACGGGTTGTCGGGAACCAACGGATAAATCTGTGTAAAAATACAATTAGTAGGTACTTTGGTACAAACCTCCTCAAAAGTGTCTTTACAAGCCTTAGACATACAGACAAGGGCTTTTAGATGTGTGTCTTTTATAGATTTGTCAATAGAATGTTTTCCTAACTTACTAGTTCGCCTACGGATACTATAATGGTATAGTGCGGTGGGATTCTCTACATAGATAAAATATGGCTTATCGGCTTGTAGAAAACGATTGTAACTTCCATATATATCACAATCATCCCCTTTTGCTTGTGGCTTTTGAATTACGCCTAATAGGTCAAGAATGTGCCAATGGGCTATACGAACCAAAACATTTCGTAATGTCCCCGTTGTTTCATAGAGAGCCGTAGGCGGAAAGACAAATTCTGCATGTATGTTCGGTTCCTTTTGTAAATGTCGGAAAAATCCCCGCAATGGGGTTTTGAAAGATACTTTCATACTATTGTAATGTGTGGGTTCGATTATCTATTTGTGGTTCTACATTATTGAGAATGGATGATGTATGACTTAAAATTTTATGTCCACCATAAAATGTTTTTCTCTTTTATTGGCAGGAGGTATCTGCATATAGTTGCCATAGAGTTTGCGGAGATAGGCATCGTAGTCGTGCGGAATGGGGGCTTGGACATCCTCGAAGGTGTGTTCTGTAGCGGGGAAAAAGTCCTCGCGCGGGTGTATCTCGCCAAAGTAATGCCCGCGCCCGGTCGGGATAGTTATATCGTGGGTTTCGTGCTTCGCATACTTAGCGGCGAAGCGGTCGTAATAAGAGAATAGATCGGTATAGTTGAAGAATAGGGAGAAGAAATGCCCTATGCGTAAGCGCCGGTTGATTTTGTTTTGTCCTTCTTTCGAAGAACGGAGCACTTGCGTGGCATAACTACTTCTATCTACATACCGAATAATACACAGTGCCATGTATTGCATAAAATCGAGCAAAAACCCGTGCCAAAGCCGTAGCAGACGATTGTTCGGGACATTCTCTATGGGAAATATATCAACGGCAATCTCAAATTGTGTATCCGGTTGGTCGAATATGGATGTAAATACAGTGCCTCTTTTACCCAATCGGAAGAACGGAGTATTGAAATCCTCTGATGTATGAGGGCCTCTACATACATACTTGTCGCCGAACTCTTGTTGCAGAATGGCGGGGAGGCGGTCGTAATCGGCACGGGGCATCATTACATCGAGGTCGTCATCCCAAGGGATAAAGCCGTTGTGTCGCACTGCGCCTAAACAACTGCCGCCGCCGAGTAGAACGGTCAGTCCGTGCTTTTGGCAAGCATAGAGCAGGTCTTTGTAGATATCGAGCAGCACCTGCTTGAGTTGCGCGGCTTCGTCGTCGGTCAGTTCTCGAACCGGCAGAGAGGATTGTAATATGAGTTCGGCTAAATTCATTGTAACCAATTAATTGACTTTTCTAATGCTTGTTGCAGGGTGTTTTGCGGTGTCCATCCCAATGCTTGCAGTTTCTTACTAATGAGTTTTATTTTTACTTCCGGATTGTACCCGAGTTTTTGGGCGTCGGTGATGTCAAACTGCACTTGTGTCTTGCCGTTGGATAATTGGGCTGCTATTTGTGCCATTTCTGCAATGGAACAAGTGGTCTCTTCGTTGGCTATGTTGTATGCTTCGCCTGCCTTGCCTTTGACTAACAATAGTAATAGTGCGACTACTGCATCTGTGAGGTAACAATAATCTCGTATGGTGTTTCCTTGTGTGTGCAACACAATGTTTTCTCCTTGTGCAACGGCACGGGCAAATTGGGCATAGACACGATTGTCGGTTGTGGCAAATCCTGCTCCGAATGTTTGTGCCAAGCGGGCAATAACAATAGGAACTTGGTATTCTGCGCAATAGGAGTAGCACAAACATTCTGCCATTCGTTTTCCTTCGGAATAGGAACTTCGGACATTGGTCCAATCAATATGCCCGTTGGTAGTCTCTTCCACTTCGAATTGGTCAGGGATGCCATACGCCTCCAATGAGGAGGTATAGACTATTTTATTTACCTTTTTCTCGTGTGCGAAAGCGAGAATAGTATTTGTGCCTGCGATGGTTGTGTGGATGGTTTCTACCGGTTTTGTAACGAAGTCTTTTGAGGTTGTAGTACTCGCCGTGTGGATAATATAGTCAACGGGTTTGTCGTATTCAATAG
>CAVFIY010000263.1:0-3242 GCA_963622435.1 Bacteroides uniformis
ATTCATGGTGAGCGAATTGTTGAAGAAACCTAAATCGAGGCCGACATTGGTTTGCGTGGTGGTCTCCCACTTCAGATTCTTGTTGCCCGTGGAGGCTAATACAATACCTGCCACAGCCGTGGTGTCGGTGGCGTTGATGTCGTAATAGGCATTGTCGGCGTAGGCGTAGGTGCTATACGACGCATAGTTGTTGCCGATGGCAGCGTTACCGTTCTGACCCCAACTGACACGAATCTTACCGTCGGTGAAATAATTATTCTCGGGGAAGAAGGACTCCGCCGTGAAACGCCATGCCGCCGAGAAAGCGGGGAACCAACCCGAGTTGTGCCCGCGCGCCAAACGGCTGGTGGCATCACGACGCACCGTGGCGCTGAGCAAGTAGCGGTCGTGGTAGTTGTAATCGACCTTGGCGAAGACGGAGAACAGCGCCCACGTCTGGATGTCGCCGCCGTTGGTAGCAGTGGTCTTGTCGCCCGAGCCGATAGTCATGAAATGGGTGTCCTCGAAAGCATAATTCTGGCGAGAGGCGCCTATCGAGTTGAATTTATAACTGATAGCCTCCGTACCGAGCAGCGCATCGAAATGGTGGTCGCCCCACACATTATGATAGGTGGCGGTATTGGTCCATGTCCAAGTGTCGCCCTCACCGTAGTTCTTGCTGACACTATTCATATCCGTGGCGTTGGTTCGGCGCCCCAAGGACTGATTGTTGTACTGCACATGCTCGATACCGATATTGCTCTTGAGGTTCAGTCCCTTGACCCACGGATTGATTTCGAGGTAGGCGTTGCCGAAGATACGCCAACTGGTGTTGGTATTGTCCTTGCCGTTGTAGATCTGCTGCACGGGATTGGCGATATCCGACTTGGCAAGCGTAAGCGGGCTGGTGAAGTTGCCGTCCGAATCATAGACCGGGATAGCGGGGTGCTGACGCATGGCCATAAAGGGTATGCCGTTGTCGGAGCCGGTGCTATAGCCATTGTCGCCCCACTTGGCAATCATCAGGTTTTCGCCCACCTTGACCCATTTGCCGATGTTGAAATTGGAATTGACACGCACGGAGTAGCGCTCGAAGTAGCTCTCGCGAATCAGACCGTCCTGATTCATGTAGTTGCCCGAGAAATAGACATTGCCCTTCTCGGAACTATACGCCACGCTGGCATTGACATTGTGCGTCCAAGCGGTGTGATAGACCGCATCCTGCCAATCGGTGCCGTCGGAGGAATGGACCTTGCCCTCCTCGTCGAGGTACTCACGCACGACAGGCTGCCCATTGACCTCGGTGTAGAGCGGATGGGTGGGTGTGATGCCTGCGTTTTGGTTGGCAAGCCAATACATACGCCCCCACTCCTCGGTGTTGAGCATACTATAGGTGTTGGCAACGGTCTGCGCCGTAGCCGAATAGCCGAGATTGACCGAGAGACGATCCTTTTTGGCGGATTTGGTGGTGATGATAATGACACCGTTGGCGGCACGCGAGCCGTAGATACTGGCGGAAGCGGCGTCCTTAAGCACCTGCATGGAAGCGATATCCGACGGGTTGAGCGAATTCATGTTCTCCGTGGTCGGCACGCCGTCGATGATATAAAGCGGCTCGCAAGAGTTCATCGTACCCATACCGCGAATACGGATACTGCTGCCGCCAGAACCCGGTGCCGCATCGGTGGTAATCTGCACGCCCGGAAGACGACCCTGAATGCTGCTGACCATATTGGCGTTGCTCTCGGACATGGTCTTGTTCATATCCAACACCGAGACGGCTCCCGTAAGGTCGGCCTTACGCTGCGAGGTGTAACCCGTGACGACCAATTCCTCCAATTGCTCCGTTTCCTCTGCGAGGAGAACACGCATAGTAGGCTGCGCCTTGAGTGTCTGCTCGACATATCCTATATAGGAGAACTGGAGCGTTGCCCCATCGGTAACGGTCAGCGAGAAGTTACCATCGAAATCGGTAATTGTACCGTTTTGCGTGCCTTTCTCCAAGATGGACACACCAATCAGCGGCTCACCTGTTGCCTTGTCGGTCACGGTACCGCTGACCGAGACGGTCTGCGCAAAGACCCCTGCCGAAAGCAGCAGGCAGCATAGCGAACATGCAACACGCGGAAAGAGATGCAGCGAACATACAATACGCGGAAAGAGATGTTTCATACTCGGTATTTAGATTAAGAAATCGGTGTATTCAGACTAAAAAGTCGCTGCAAAAGTACAGCAAAAAGCACAAACGGACTATAACAAATGTTCCAACTGATAGAACATTTGTTGCATAAACCACTTGCTCGCACCCTGTATAAACGAGAAAGTACCAATGTATAAACGAGAAAGCACCAATGTATAAACAAGTAAATACCAATACTGCGGCAGCATATCGCCACAGACAACAAATAACGCAGTGGTCGCCACTGACAACAAAACCGACAATGCAGTGGCGAGTCGCCACAGACAACCAGACCGACAATGCAGTGGCGGGTCGCCACAGACAACCAGACCGACAATGCACATCCGGCAGCCTGGGGGGCGTGGGTGTCCCCACCCGCGGTGAGCCGTCAGGCTCAGTTGACCATACCGTGCCATTGTGAATTGTAAATTGTAAATTGTAAATTGTAAATTGTGAATTGTACATTATGCATTATGCATTGTGCATTGTCCGGCAGCCTGGGGGCGTGGGTGCCCTCACCCGCAACGGTTTGGAACAAACCGTTTGACCATACCACGCCGAGTCCACCACAACGAAGAACCAATGTGAACGCACAGCAAAGATACGCGACAGCAACCATACGCAAGGCGAGAATACGCGACAGCGAGAATACGCACGCAGTGCGAGAAAGAAAAAGCGGCTACTCGAAACGAGCAGCCGCTGTGTGGTACCTCTTGGAGTTGAACCAAGGACACATGGATTTTCAGTCCATTGCTCTACCACCTGAGCTAAGGTACCTTGCGCTTTCCGTACTATCTCTATGCCCAAGATATAGGGCTATTGGCGAAAAGCGAGTGCAAAGGTACTGCTTTTTTTTGAACCGACCAAATGTTTCTGCATTTTTTCCCACTTTTTCTATCTACGCACAGCCGAAACGCCTATGTATCAACGCCTTAACAGTTCCCATAAAAACGCACGCTCCCCTTATTCCTCCGCAGACCATCCCCTTGCCTTGTCTTGGTACGGAAAAAGTTGACTCAAAAGCGAATAAAAAAATGAGTCAAGAAATCGAAGAGTTATCGAGAGTCTCTGCGTCAAAATCTCG
>CAVFIY010000264.1:0-3241 GCA_963622435.1 Bacteroides uniformis
AAGAAAAAAAATAGATTTCCCCAAAAAATGCGATAAATAAAAAAAATATCGTGTTTTCCTAAGAATTTGACTCGAAAATACATTATATATATAGAAACAACTCGCCAATAATGGCGTATAATATAATTAATTAAAATAACATATTTAATATGAAAATAGAAAATTATAATCTCAGTGCGCACTTGCGTGCGCCGATGTGGGGAGAGAATACCCCCCAAGTAGTATCACTCGAGGAATTAACGCGCATTTTCAACTGCGCCGAACATTGTGTATTGCACAATATTATCGTAAGGCGCAACGCCCAAATAATGCAAGAACTCAATTTGTATCGTTTATATCCGCAAATATACTGCAATCTTCTCCGCCACGATGAACTGGCGGATCCCGTATCAAACGGCAGGACTGTTGTCAAACTGCATTTTCCTGATGCGCATGACATAAACTATGCGCGAAATTATTACTTTGCTAATATACAGTTAAAAGAAGATGCACACGGCATATACTGGGCATATCTTACGCCGGATTATTCGGGGATATACCTATATATATATCGCGCGTGGGGAGAGACGATAGAGCAGGCGCAAGAGCGTGTGGTTTCGCAACTCGGCGTTGGTGATTACTACGACAAAACGGCAACGGCGGGGCTGTACGCAACGGTACCTACGACAGTTACCGAATGCATCCTTTACGACGACGCGCGCGGCTTCGCCTTCCGAAACGCCGACGAGTATCGCGCCATCACCCAACATTTCAGTTACATAGATAAAAATAAAATTGATGAAATTTATGGATAAGAATTTAAGTATTTTGAGTATACAAGACAAAATATACGCCAAATGGGCAAAAAAGATAACCATCGAAGAATTAGTAGAACTTACAAAATCCGCTCCCGTCAAGCATTGGGTTGCCATGGCAACAGCCGCTGCTGCCCGTGGCGACAAAAAGGCGAAAGATGATGCCAAGCGCAATTTGCAGTGCCTACTGCTCAATGGCGAGGGACTGACGGGCAATGGCGAGAGGAAGAACATCAATACTATCTCCGGGCGGCATTGTGGTGTCGACTTCGATGACATCCCCACCCCCCAAGAAGTCTATGAGCAGAGAATTAAAGGTAGAGAGGAAGAACTCGACATTCTTGCCGTGCATCCTTCTGCCTCCTACTCAGGCTTGCACATTCTCTTCAATCGCCAATGGAATGAGACTATCCCTGCCGCTCAGAGGCGTATAGCAGAGGCTTTGGGGCTGCAGGAGGACACAGCCTGCAGCGACCCCGGTCGCGCAGGATATATATCCGACGACTGGTATTACATTGCCGACTCGTCTAAATTCTACTACAAAGACGAGCAGGAGATGCACCAAATTCAGGAACATTTTACACAGATAGATCAACAAAGTTCAAACGCTAAGCCAACGCAAGCACAGACGACAGATTCAATGCATACAAACCTACGCGAAGCAAAAATACGCGACAGCGAAGATACGCAAAGCGAAAATACGCGCGCAGCGCGAACACACGCTTCAGCGAGCTATACGGTAAAGAAGACTTGGGCACCGGATTATAATGGAATCCCTTATAAGGATATTATAGATAATTATATTATCTTGATCAAGCAGGAATTGGGGCTGCCATCCACGAATGCGGAAGTCAACGCCGCAACGGTGGACGAAGGCACACGCCACACCATATTGAAGCAACTGTATGTCGGTATGCGCTACATCTTCGGTGGCAATACCACTGCTTTCTTCGTCGAATTGCCTACTTTCGGGCTCGATGAAAAAGAGCGGTTAAGCATGGTGCAATGGTTGAACGACTCCGATGCAGGGCGAGAACCCACACAGAAACTCCGTGTGGTGTTGAGTATATTGAAAGCCAAGTACGGAATACCCGACGACGAGGAAGGAACAGCCGACACTCTAGCGCAGCCATCGCTTCCTCTCCCCGCCCTGCTCCGTTACCTAACCGACAGATTGCCTGCCGATTACCGTGTCCCGTGCATTCTCTCGCTCTTCCCGGTGTTAGGCACATTGCTGACGGGTATTCGCTTCCGCTACATCGCCGACGCAGCGGTGCATAGCCTCTCGTTCATGACATTCTTGTGTGCCGAGCAGGCATCGGGTAAAAGTTGGATTATGGAGGCAGCCAAACTCGCCGCCGCGCCTTTGTACGACAATGATGCCATCGCCGCCGAAGAATGGCGTAAATATACCCAAGCGTGCAAGCGTGCAGAGCGCAAGGGTGAGGAGGATCCGGAGGAACCGAATTCCTATTTCCGCCTCGTAGGTGTCAATAGTTCAGCGGGCAAACTGTGTAAGAAAATGGCAGCATCCAACAACCACCATCTCTATACCCAGTCTGCCGAGATAAGTGGCTTTGTGTCAGCAAGCAAACAGACTTTCGGGCCACAGAGGGAGATATATAAGTTGGCATTCGACAACGACGAGTACTCGGGGGATAAGTTGAATGATGAGAGTTTTAGCGGACATGTTAATGTTTACTACAACCTTCTCTTTGCCGGCACACCCGCATTCATTGATTCTTTCTTCCGTGCGAACACGGAGGATGGGCTTGTTACACGGTGGCTGTACACCTCCATTCATCAGGATTTTGCCGCAGAGATGCCCTGCATCCGCCCCTATACGAACGATGAGTTGGCAGCCATAACCGAGATAACTCGCTCACTCACAGTGCATAACGGCTTCCGGCATTGCCCATGGATAGACAAAGCAACTCGCCAATTCATCGAGGCGAAACGCCAACAAGCCATTGCCACGGGTTCAAAAGCAGTGGATAAATTGCGTCTGCGCTGTGCGGTGATGTTGAGTCGTATGGGCTATCTGCTCTCGGAACTGTACGGTTGTGCTTTGCATAATGAAATAGAGCAGCCAAAGAACAGTGTCGAAGAGCAAGCGGCAGCCGCTTGGGCGACTTATCTGGCCGAGAAAGTGTTTCAAACACAGTTGGATTGGTTTGGGGATATGTTTGATACGGAAAACACCGAGCGTAAGCATGCTGTCACAGACATCCTGGCGATGTTGCCCGATAGATTCACCATGACTGACTTGACGGCAGCCTGTCAACGGGTTGGTAAATACACCGACAATGCGTATGTGTTGCGTAATCGTTGGCTGCGCTCCCACGCCATCACCGCCGACGCCTCCCTCTATACCAAGGTACAATTTATTAACAATTAACAATTACCGGCGTGTCGCCGGGGACAACAAATTCTCTGTAACGGACGCT
>CAVFIY010000265.1:0-744 GCA_963622435.1 Bacteroides uniformis
GAACACAAACAGATTCCATCTTTTCATACTATATCCCTATATGTGTCGGGAACAACCTTTGGTTTCTGTTGACTCCTAACAGAAGGAATAGTACTAAAAAAGCGTGGAGCCCATATCGTATGCCTATTCTCCTATCTGAGGTACCGGAAAGACCCCGCCGGCAAGAATAAACAATATACGCCCACGCCTGATATGAATATGTCTGCACAAAGCAGATATACACATACAACGAGAACGCTTATTGTCATCTTATCTTGGGCTGGCGAAAATTTCCGGTTTTCAGATAGCCAAAATAAGCGCTAATAAACGCTTCTTATTTTACAATTAAGGTGGTATATGCTTGATGCCTTTTCCCTAATTGCAGTGCAAAAGTAGCACTTATTTTTGACATACACAAGGAATAAGAATAACAAACATCGTATTTACACATACCGACAGAGGCTGCCACCTTAGGGAAGGTGAGCAGCCTCTGTCGGTTTCACACGAGTACGACAAACATCTTGCTTGCCATACCGCAACAAATACTTTTCCTTATTACACTATTGTGTGTGTGCGGTGTGTGTGGGGGGGGGACTTCACGCCCCCCACATTGGTTCGTACCTACTTGGCGTAGTTGATGGCGCGGGTCTCACGGATGACCGTCACCTTGACCTGACCGGGGTAGGTCATCTCGTCCTGGATACGCTTTGCCAAATCGAACGAGAGCAACTCGGTGTCCGTATCGCTAATCTTGTCCGCACCGAC
>CAVFIY010000265.1:773-3232 GCA_963622435.1 Bacteroides uniformis
GAACGAGAGCAACTCGGTGTCCTTATCGCTAATCTTGTCCGCACCGACAATCACACGCAATTCACGGCCTGCTTGCAGGGCGTAGGTCTTAATCACACCGGGGAAAGACATCGCCATGTTCTCGAGGTCGTTCAATCGTTTCACATAGTTCTCCACAATCTCACGGCGTGCGCCCGGGCGTGCACCCGAAATGGCATCGCAGGCTTGCACAATAGGCGCAATGAGCGACTTCATCTCGCACTCATCGTGGTGCGCCCCGACAGCATTGCAGATGTCAGGCTTCTCGCCGTACTTCTCGCAGAGTTTCATACCGAGTTCTGCGTGCGGCAGTTCGACATCCTCGTCTGCCACCTTACCTATATCGTGCAGCAGACCGGCACGGCGAGCCGCCTTTACATTCAGCCCCAATTCGGCTGCCATGGCGGCACAGAGATTGGCAGTCTCACGCGCGTGCTGCAGCAGGTTCTGCCCGTAACTGGAGCGGTACTTCATCTTGCCCACCAGCCGCACCAACTCGGGGTGCAGACCGTGTACGCCCAAGTCAATCGTGGTGCGCTTACCCGTCTCGATAATCTCCTCTTCCACTTGTTTGCTGACCTTGGCAACCACCTCTTCGATACGCGCGGGGTGGATACGCCCGTCCTGTACCAACTGGTGCAGACTGAGGCGGGCAATCTCACGGCGGACTGGGTCGAAAGCAGAGAGCGTAATCGCCTCGGGGGTGTCGTCCACAATGATTTCCACGCCCGTAGCCGCCTCCAAGGCACGGATATTGCGCCCCTCACGGCCGATGATACGCCCTTTCACCTCGTCGTTGTCGATATGGAAGACGGACACGGTATTCTCCGCCGCCGTCTCGCTCGACACACGCTGAATGGTCTGGATGATAATCTTCTTCGCCTCCTTACTTGCCGTCAGACGCGCGTCGTCCATTATCTCATTCACATAGGACATCGCCGCCGTCTTCGCCTCATCTTTCAGGGACTCAACGAGTTGCTTCTTCGCCTCCTCGGCAGACATACCGCTCAACTGCTCGAGTTGCTGCTCTGCCTTGTGGTGCATCTTCTCAATCTCCTGGCTCTTGAACTCAAGTGCTTTCTGCTGCTGCTCAATCTGTTGCGCTTTCTGATTGACATCGTTCTGCGCACGCTGGATATCGCCCTGACGCTGATTGAGTTGCTGCTCACGCTGCTGGATGCGTTGCTCCTGCTGCTGCTGTTTCTTCTCCTGCTCACGCAGTTGATTATCGTGTTCCAACTTGAGGGCAATGAACTTCTCTTTTGCCTCAATCACTTTGTTTTTCTTCAGTACCTCTGCTTCCTGCTGTGCTTTCTTGAGGATGCTCAGGCTGCTGAAACGCAGTACCGCATAACTGATACCTGCGCCCACCAGCGCACATCCGATAGCAATAAGAATATAGAGTACCGTACCAATTTCGAGTAACATCATATATCTGTGGTTATTAATAAGTTATAGCGACGAGTTGCGGTCTGTTGCTTTGCGGGGCTTGCGCTCTTTCTCCACCGAGGGAGGCGTAGCCGCAAGGGCTTGCCGGAGCAACTCGTTCATTTCGTTTAGTCTTTTCTCCACGGGTTCGAGGCTCTTCGCGCGGACATCGCTCTGCAGGTTGGTCGCCGCCTCGAGGGCAACATAGACCCACAGCAGTTCGGCAGAAGCATTGTGGATATGCGCGGCATAGAACTGATAGCGCCTATTGAGCATCGCCGCCGCGGCACGATAGTCCGCCTCGCGCGTGCGCTCCACCTGAAGCGTTACGGCGTGTGCGCCCAACTGCAATGTAATACGCTGCTTGGTTTCCATAATCGCTTGTAGGACAGCCCCTTACTGCTTGAGTGCCGCAATGGCGTTATCCACCTGCCGAATCAGTTGCGTGATACGCTTATATGCCTCGTCGCGTTTCTCTCGCCCCGTGAAAGCCAATGCGTCGTGGAGCCAAGTGCATTGGCGGCGGAGGTCAAGGTTCTCACTATGGGTGCGGACTATCTCTTGGCGTTGGTCTTCGACTTTCGCCCGCAGTGCCTCATTCTCCTGCTGCAAAGCCGTGAGGCGTTGCAGCAAGGTCTGCAAGTTCTGCTCGAGCGAGTCCAGCGTCTCCATAGCGCGTCGGGTTGTTAGAACGAGTAGCCGATACCCAGACCGAGTACGCCCTTAAACTGCACGCGCTCTGCGGAACTGAGCAGCACCCCATCCTTGTCGAATTTGTCAATCTTCACGCCGTTGTAGTACTTGAGCGAGGTCGTGAGCGACACTTGGAGGCACTTCAAGAACTGATAGGATATCGTAAAATCCCAATCGACATCGAAGTTACCAAAGCGGCGGTTATTATCGCGGTAGCCCTTATAAGTCATGTCGGTGAAGTCAACCTTATTGTCCCCGAGGTCGGCATAGAGTGTCCCGTCTGTCGCCTCATAGATTTTGGTCTTGTCCCAGGCATAGGG
>CAVFIY010000266.1:0-3217 GCA_963622435.1 Bacteroides uniformis
GTCAAACGGTTTGTTCCAAACCGCCGCGGGTGGGGACACCCACGCCCCCAGGCGGGCGGATGTGCTGATGACTTGGATTTTTTTAGAGGGGATAGTTTTTTTTCTAGAGGGGCTAGATAGGCTAGATTTTTCTAGATGGGCTAGATATTATAGATGTTATAGATATTATAGAGGGGATAGTCGTAATGCGTAATGCGTAATTCGTAATTCGTAATTCGTATTCTTCATTCTTAATTCTTAATTCGTAATTCCTAATTCTTAATTAGGCTGGTGGGGGTGGTGCCGAAGTGGTCTTTGTAGCACTTGGTGAAGTAGGAGGGGGAAGAGAAGCCTACGGAGTAGGCGACCTGCTGGATGGTCATATCCGTGTGGCGGAGGAGTTGCTCCGCCTTACGCAGGCGCACTTGGCGTATCAGTTCCACAGGAGAGACCCCGAGCAGTTGTTTGGTACGGCGGAAGAGTTGTGTGCGGCTTACACCCAACTCACTGCACAGAGCCTCCACACTGAAGTCTGTGTCCGCTATATGCTTCTCTATCTGCGATTGCAGACGCTGCACAAAGACCTCGTCGAGCGACTGCGACTGCTTGGTACGCTCCAACTCTGCCATAACAGACTCCAACTGCTGCTGTTGGCGTGCCACCAAACGGGCATTCTCTTCCTGCTCGCGGCGGACACGCTGCCGATAGAGGCGGACATTATACAGCACCAACAGCAACATGGCGGCGAGTAGGAAGAACGCTAGCAAGACCGCAATAGTAACCGATTGGGAGTGCGCCACACCGCCGAGGTGGGTCAGGCGTTGCTCGAGCGTGGCGATAGCCGCCATCTGGTGGTCTATCTCCTCTGCCACCTGCCAGAGCGGTTCTGCGGCATCCTTATCGACGAGGACTGTCTGCAGCACCACATCGCGGCGATAGGGTTCGTCGTGGAGGATATGTGCTGCTGTCTGAATAACAAAGTCGCCCTTGCTCGGGTAAGTCGCCGTAACATCTATCTCGCCGCGGAGGATAGCCTCTATGCCACCGCCTGCGCCCACTATACCGTCCACGCCCATAATGGCGGGGCGGTTACGCTTATAGTGTTTGGCACACGCCTCGGATGCACCCATTGCCATCTCGTCGTTCTGGGCAAGGATGACATCGATATTGCTATGCTGCCGCAAGAGGGAATCGACGGCGATACGCGCTTCGGCACGGAACCAATCGCCACACGCCTGCCCCACTATCTGCACCTCGCTATGCGTTTCCAATGCATCCTGCATACCCTGCAGGCGGAGCGTCATCGGAGTACTGCCGGGCAGACCCGTAACGACCAATGCCCGCAACGGGTGGTGGGAAGTACGGTTCTGTTGGCGGGCAAGGGAGAGGGCGTAATGCCCCATGAGTTCGCCCACTGCGTAGTTATCACCCCCGATAAAGGCGGTGTAGCGTTCGCCCGACACCTGGCGGTCTGCCACGATAACGGGAATACCTGCGTCGTATGCACGGCTGACCGCCGGCTTGACCTCCTCCGCTTCGTTGGGCGATACGATAAGCAAGTCCACCCGCTCGCGGATAAAGGAATCAATCTGTGCGCACTGCAGGTCGCTACAGTCCTGCGCCTGTCGGATGCGGATTTGCATCTCGGGGTGGAAGATGAGTTCACGCGCCATCTCCTCGTTCATCTTCGTACGCCAAGCGTCGTCGGAACACTGGCTTACGCCGATAGTGTACTGCGGGCGGTTGGCGGTGTCTGCACACGAGGCAAAGAGCAGCAGACTAAGGGCGAGGATTATTAGGATTTGCCCCCCCCCGTTCGGTTTAATTTTAACATTCGCATTCTTCATTCTTAATTTATGATTTATTACGGATAGGTTAGTCTTGGCTTGAGGATGGCTTACGCCCGGCTTGAGGTTGGCTTGGCGTTACCTACTAACAAAGGTTAAATCCCTTATTTCATCGGGGCTACAGCAGAGGCTCCAAAGGACAAAACATGTACCTAAAGGGAGAATAAGTAGTCCAACGCCGTTTCGAGGCGGGATTCGGAGAGGGTACAATTGAGGACGGGTTTGCCGATTGCCTCCAAGAGGACACAGACGATGCCCGAAGCAGAGGTGTTCTTCTTGTCCTGGTGCATATAGGCAAGGATGCGGGCGCGGTCGGCACAGCGGCAGAGGGGCTTCCCGTAATAGGTACGCATCAGTGCCTCCGTCTGCTGCAGTGGTGCATGCGGCAAGTTATGCTCCGTAACGCTCAAATAGAGTTCCGCCACCATGCCCCACAGGACGCAATAACCGTGCGAGGGAGCGGGGGAATCGGGATAGAGGTCGCGCCCCTCGTTCTGGTAGTACGCCTCGAGGGCATGCCCCACCGTATGCCCGAAATTGAGGGATTGGCGGATACCATGCTCCTCGGGGTCTTCCGCCACGATACGCTCCTTAAAGCGGACACTCTCCTCCAAGAGGGGCGCAAACGCCTGCCAATCGGGGTGCTTGCCCAAGAGATTATCGAGGTCGAAGGACATCAGCCGTTGCCACATTGCCTCCGACCCCACGAGGGCGTGCTTCAACATCTCCGCATAGCCGCCAAGGAGTTCACGGGCGGGCAAGGTCTGCAGGTAGGAGGGGAAGATAAGCGTTTGGCGGGGCTTGGCAAATGCACCGATACTGTTCTTAATGCCCCGATAGTCAAAGCCCGTCTTACCGCCGACAGAGGCATCGACCATAGCGAGCAGTGTCGTCGGGACATGGATAAAAGCAATACCGCGTTTATAGGTAGCCGCCGCAAAGCCCGCCATATCCGTCAGCACACCGCCGCCGATACAAACCAAGACGCTGTGGCGGGTGGCGTAGTGGTCAAGGAGGAAATCCCAGATAAGAGTAACGGTCTCGAGCGTCTTATGCGCCTCGCCATCGGGCAGGCGCAGGACAGGAGAGGGGTGAGCCTCCAGCCACTCGCGGAAAGGGGCAAGGGCATCGAAAGCGGGGTTGGAGGGGAGGACGAAAAGATATAAGACCTCTCCCTGCCCCTCCTTCAAAGGAGGGGAGGACAAGACCTCTCCCGACCCCTCCAGAGGAGGGGAGGGAAGAACAGGCAAGACCTCCCCCTGCCCCTCCAGAGGAGGGGGGAGCGGGGAGGGGGGTATGATTGATATGGTGGTCATTGGTATGGTAGTTTGCGGGATATGGGTCAAACGGTTTGTTCCAAACCGCCGCGGGTGAGGACACCCACGCCCCCA
>CAVFIY010000267.1:0-3205 GCA_963622435.1 Bacteroides uniformis
GCCTGGGGGCGTGGGTGCCCTCACCCGCGGCGGCTCGTCAGAGCCGTTTGACTATACTCTGCCCATTTAGCATTCAGCATTGTGCATTGCCCCCCCCCTAGTGTCCTCTTACGAACTGCCCTTCGGGTTGGTTGGCGAGGAAGCACGCGTCATCCGCCTGCTCCTCGTCTAACGCTTGTTGTTCTTGTTGTATGTATTCTTCGTATGTCATTTTGTATTGCCCATTTAGCATTGTGCATTTTGATTGTCGTCTGTGGCGACACGCCACTGTATTTGTCGTCTGTGGCGACACGCCACCATTGCGCATTGCCCCCTCCCGCTAAAAACGCTCCTCATTTTCCCCGCAAAGGTACAATAAATTTAGCACTCCCGCAACCCCCTCCGCCCGCCTCCCCGCAGAACGCCCCGCAATCCGCCTATTTAGGTTAATAAAGTTAATAACAGCAAGACACAGAACACCCCCGCATATCGCAGCCTTCTAAACCTGATAATTCCGCCCCTTCCCCCCTGCCGAAATGCCGTCAAGTCTATAAGATTACCGAAGCATAACCGAAGCATAACCGAAGCATTAGCGAATCATTAAGCCCTTTTGCGTATAAGAACATCATCCCGCAAAGCCACTCAAAAACCACCCCACAACCCACCCAACCCCGCCGCTCCCTCCCCTCTGCGCCCACAAAATCATTATTCAAAATTAACAACGCCCATCCATAACAAATCTCCCAGTTTTCTTTCTCCACCATTTGCATATTCCCGCAAAAAGCCGTATCTTTGCACCCGTAATTGCCCTGCCGCATGTAAGTGGAGTGCGTCCGCAGGTCGCAAACACATATCACTCCATATCATAGCGTTTGCTATTGTTCTATTCGCATTGGAATGTGGAAGTTTCAAAATGGTAGGATAGACAAGTCGAGCAAACGCCCGTGCTATTTTTGCGCGGGCGTGACTTGTCCTACTAAGGCATCTTCCACAGCCGCAATGCGAGCAAGTTACGCTCGCATTTTTGTGTCTATAGGGCAAGACGGACGCCCCAATAGCACATTCCGTATGCCTAAAAAGGAAATCAAGACAGACCTATGGGTCTATGACTTGCTCAAGGAAGCCGACATCTCTCTTACTGCGCAAGGTTCCGACTTACTCGAAGTAAATCAAGCACTTGCGTCTGCCTCCAAGTCGCAGACAGGCAACTGCGGCTATCCCGAGTACTGCGGCGTAGTGGGGGATTTTCTTTTGGTTATCGAGGACAAAGCCGCACTCGACAAGCATATCTTTCTCGACACTCGGCAACTCATTTCGCAGGACATCGCCCCCGTCAAGAACTATGCGGTCAACGGGGCGCTTTTCTATGCGAAACATATCGCCACGCACACGAACTTCCACAAAATCTTTGCTTTCGGCGTATCCGGCGACCCGAAACATCATCGTATCACGCCCCTTTTTGTCAACGAACGAGGCGACTACCAACTCCTCGACGATGTGGAAACCTTTATCTCTTTCAGTGCCGCAAACATCCACGAGTTCTATCTCCGTGAGGTGCTTAAGGAGAACACCGACGGCGAGAAAGAAACCTCCGAAATACTCAAACAGGCAGCGGAACTGCACGAGGCACTCCGCACTTATGGGGCGATTAAAGACACCGACAAGCCTCTCCTTGTGTCAGGTATTATGCTGGCATTGCGTGAGATACAGTATAAGACTTTCTCTATCGAGTCGCTCAACGGCGACAACATTCACACCGACGGACAGAAAATCTACGATGCCATTCAAACCAACCTCAATCGTGCCAATGTCACGCCCGACACCAAACGAGAGAAACTGCTCTCGCAGTTTGCCGTCATTAAGGACACAGCCAAAATTAACCAAATCGAACCCAAACTGGGCAAAACGCCGCTGCGCTACTATACCGAGTTCCTCTATAATTCTATCTTTCGTTCCTTCCGCTATTCCTCTTCCGAAGACTATATCGGGCGCTTCTATGGAGAGTTTATGAGTTACTCCGGTGGCGACGGGCAAACATTGGGTATCGTGCTTACGCCCAAGCATATCACAGAATTATTCTGCGAACTGGCGGAACTCCGCCCGACCGACAAAGTGCTTGACCCGTGTTGTGGTACAGCGGGCTTCCTCATTGCCGCCATGCATAAGATGCTTTCGCAAGAGCCTAACGAGGAGCGGCAACGCCATATCCGCCGTGACCAACTCTACGGGCTTGAATTGCAATCCTATATGTTCACTATCGCCACGACCAATATGATATTGCGCGGCGACGGCAAGAGCAATCTGCACAACGACAATTTCCTTGCCGCCAATCCTGCGCAACTGCAACTATGGGGCTGCACGGTAGGTATGATGAACCCGCCGTACTCCCAGGGCAGCGAGAGCGACCCCACGCAGTATGAGATTAACTTCACCGAGCATCTGTTGGACTCTCTTGTCGAGGGGGCAAAGTGCGTAGTCATTGTCCCGCAGTCTTCCGTTACGGGCAAGTCCAAAGGCGAAAGAACGATCAAAGCGAATATCCTCAAGCACCATACGCTGGAGGGTGTCATTACGCTGAATAAGGAAACTTTTCACGGGGTGGGTACCAATCCCTGCATTGCGGTGTTCACAGCGGGAATACCGCACCCCAAAGACCATAAGTGCAAGTTTATCAACTTCCAAAACGACGGCTTCGAGGTGCAGAAACACAGAGGATTGGTCGAGACCCCGTCCGCCAAAGACAAACGCCAACACCTGCTGGATGTGTGGTTCAACCGTACCACCGCAGAAACCAAGTTCTGTGTCGAAACCACTATCGAACCGGACGACGAATGGCTGCACTCGTTCTACTATTTCAACGACACCATCCCCACCAACGCAGACTTTGAGAAAACCATGGCGGACTACCTCACTTTTGAGTTCAATATGATTACCCACGGTCGTGGCTATTTGTTT
This sequence comes from Bacteroides uniformis, assembly GCA_963622435.1. Taxonomy (GTDB): domain Bacteria; phylum Bacteroidota; class Bacteroidia; order Bacteroidales; family Paludibacteraceae; genus Colicola. Next base: position 2,935 of record CAVFIY010000267.1, read on the forward strand.
GACAACCACAACAATAACGCCCCCGCTCCCGATAACACACCCCCTACCGAAGAAAAATAATTACACACAGAACCTCGGATAGCAGAATACATCTACTAAAAGTAAAAATCCTATACCCGCAGATAGTAGGATACATCTGCTAAAAGTAAAGATACTGTATCCATGTAGGGTAGAATACAGCAGTTAATAGTAAAAAGACAGTATCCATTAAGGGTAGAATACAGCAGTTAATAGTAAAAAGACTGTATCCATTGAGGGTAAAATACAGCAG
>CAVFIY010000268.1:0-3180 GCA_963622435.1 Bacteroides uniformis
ATAGCAGCAGATTGGGTATTTAAGATATATGTCGAAAGACTGATAGCAGCAGATTTACATATTTAAGAACAGAAAGAACGGAATTGGTATAAAGCGTATGTCGTTACACAAACAAAAGTTCATATTGTTAGGCATGCTACTGAGCGTGGGAATATCACACGCACAGGTTATCGGCACGGATTTTCACTTCTATTTCCGCCCCTATAGTTTTGAGTTTGACTCAACCTATTTGGGGAATGCAGCAGAGATAGATGCAATGGCGGATTATATGCAATTTCTGCAATACAAGATGGCACAAGACAGTACCATCGAGTTGCAGAAAGTAATCGTGCGCGGAGAAGCCTCACCGGAAGGTAGCGAGCAATTGAATCGCCGATTGGCGCATAAGCGTGTAGACGAGGCAGTAAACCTGCTACGAAAGACATTTAATTTGCAGGAAGATAAGATAACCCGTGTGAACCGATATATCGACTGGGACGGGCTAAAAAAGGATATAGCACTGTCAGACCTGCCGCAGAAAGAAGAGGTACTGCAGGTACTGAACGAAGACACAGCATGGGTAAAATACTACCTCCGTAACGAGCGTATGGATGCGCGTGTGGTACATCTCCAAGAGTTAGATAGCGGTCGCGTATGGCCTCGATTAATAAGCGATTTCTTTCCCAAAATGTGTAATGCGGGCGTGCTGTTTGTGACAAACAAACCCGTGCCGCAGATACTGGAAGCGGATGCCGACACGGTAGCCGTCGATTCTGTTCAACTGCAGACACAAGAGGTTAAGTGCGATACCACTCCGGTTTCTTTTCTGGAAGAGAGAAACGCTGTGCATATGCAGCGAAGGGCGGAGGAATGGGAACGGCGTGTAACGCTAAAAACCAACGCCATAGGTTGGGTATTGGCACTAGTGAATATAGGCGTGGAAGTGGACTTAGCAGAACACTGGTCAGTGCAGTTGCCCGTCTATTGGTCGTCGTGGAACTACTTCACAAGCACCGTCAAACTGCGGGCAGTGGTACTACAGCCCGAGGCACGGTACTGGTTCAACCGCAGCAACGACCGATGGTTCGTGGGTGCACACTTCGGGTTAGCGTGGTATAATGTGGCATGGAACGGCGAAGAGCGTATTCAAGACCAAGGATGGGACAAGCCCGGATTAGGAGGAGGACTGGCTGCGGGGTACCGTATGCCGCTCTCGAAGAAAAATCCCAACTGGAAAGTGGAGTTCTCACTCGGCGTGGGCGTGTATGCTATGCAGTATGACAAATTCCGAAACTACAAGAACGGACTGATGACCGAGCGTGGCAAGAAGACATTCTTCTGCCTCGACCAAGCGGCAGTATCGTTCTCCTACTCGTTTGACACAGAGAAGAAAGGAGGCGCAAAATGAAAAAGCAATTGCTTCTTTCGCTCCTGCTTGCGCTGACAACAGTTGTCTATACGGGTTGCGATATACACGAATATCCGAAAATTGGCGAGGAAACACCTATGGTGCTGAACTTGAACTTCGACACCGTAATGCCCATATACAAAGAGGTGTACTATGCCAAGGACGGCACGCAACGAGTACGGGCGAACAACCAAGCGGAGGCGTACGACACACGCCATATCGTAAGCATACACCACCTATTCAACGACGGCACATACGACCGTGTGGCAGACACGATAGTGCGCTTCACCTGCGACCCTGTGGATAGTCTAAACTGCAGCCGCACGCTGACTCTCCGAGAGGGGGATTACAAGTTCTTCGTCTGGACAGACTTCGTGAGCGAAGGCACAAGCAGCGACCTCTACTACAACGCAAGCGATTTCACAGAGATTATACTCAACGGCGGTCGAGAGAACTACATCGGTAATTGTAACTTCCGCGATGCGTACAGAGGCGAGCAGACGGGGACGATAACGGTACAGCGGAGCGAATTGGAAGTACCCGACAACACGGTAACGATACAAATGGAACGCCCGCTAGCGAAGTTCAAGTTCATATCGACGGACTACGAGGAGTTCGTACGCTTGCAAATAGAGGAGGCACAGAAGCGTTCAGGCGCACCCGAAGTAGGCGAGAGCGAATCCACAGAGAAGAAGACCGTTAACCTCAACGACTACAAGGTGGTGTTCATCTATCCGGAATTTATGCCCTGCTCGTACAATATGTTCACCAACAAGCCCGCAGACTCGTGGGCAGGCGTACAGTTCGAGGGATTGCTGCGCCCCGAGAACGAACAAGAAGTATCGATGGGATTCGACTATGTATTTGTGAACGGAAACGAAGCAGGCGTACGAGTACTAGTGGAAGTATATAACGCCGACGGAGAGAAAGTGGCATCGTCACCAACCATAGATGTGCCACTCATCCGCGGGCATGAGACTATCGTACGAGGCGAGTTCCTTACCTCGATGTCAAACGGCGGCGTGGTAATCAACCCCGGGTTCGACGGAGATTATAACATCGAGATTAACTAGTGGCGTGTCGGTGGCGTGTCGGTGGCGTGTCGCCACAGACAATAAAGAATATTCGTATAAGTTCTCTGTTAATGCCCGTTAATTTCCCATTAATTCCATCGCCGAGTGGCGTGTCGCCACAGACAATAAAGAATATTCGTATAAGTTCTCCGTTAATGCCCGTTAATTTCCCATTAATTCCATCGCCGAGTGGCGTGTCGCCACAGACAATAAAGAATATTCGTATAAGTTCTCCGTTAATGCCCGTTAATTTCCCATTAATTCCATCGCCGAGTGGCGTGTCGGTGGCGTGTCGCCACAGACGGCAGATTTATTGTCCCCGGCGACACGCCGGTTGCTCAGCGGGGAAGCACCCCGCCGGACGGCTGCGCCGTAGGGACATGAATTAGAGAGAACAGATATGCAGGTAAAAAGTCGATACTATGCATCGCTGTTCTTAACCTCTTGTGAAGGTAGTAAGTCTTTCCGTCCTTATGCGTAACGCACCTGTTTAGCACTCTTTGTACTGCTCTTCCTTACTATACACCATCCTACAACTGTACTGGCAGTTATGGGATGGTTTGTTTGTGATTTTGGACCTAATAGTCATTTTGCAGTCTGTAAAAGGGTATATACCCTTCTAATAGTCATTTTGCAGTCTGGCTTTTGCCCACCCCTCATACCTCCCCCGAAAATTCAATTATTACGCGGCTCCCCAAGCCGCATACTACGCAATCCCCA
>CAVFIY010000269.1:0-3176 GCA_963622435.1 Bacteroides uniformis
CAGCACATCCGGCAGCCTGGGGGCGTGGGTTGTGGACTAAGGAATTCTAACGAAGCCCACTGGGCTTCGCTCGCTTCGGGCACTCAGTGTGCTGCGCACACCTGCCCTCCGCTTCACCTCACCCGCGTGAGCCGTGAGGCTCATTTGACCATACTATGCCGAGTTCACTACGCCTAACTAGTTCAACTAGATAAACTAGACCCAACTAGTCCACCCCGCCAACCTCACAAGTTTCCTGCATCGCCTCACAATAGTATTAATTCTTAATTCATAATTCATAATTCATAATTCATAATTAAATGATGGTGCGTCCTTTCTATTTCAACCCCTATCGGGAGTGTACATACTTGGTGTGGGATGCGCAGTCCGACAGTCGTTCGGCGTTTATTGTGGACGCGGGGATGTCCGATGAATCCGAGCAAACTCGCTTTGCGCAATTTGTTGAAAAACAGGGCTTACATCCTGTGGCTCTGCTTATTACGCACACGCACCCCGACCATGTCTGCGGGGTGGAGTTCCTGCGTCGCACCTACGGTTTGGAGCCGATTATCTTCCCGCCCGAGGGAGAACTGACTATTCCCGATTTCAACGGCATTTCCGTCTTGCGTACGCCGGGGCATAAGGAGGATTCAGTGTGTTACTATTGGGCGCAGGAGCAGTGTGTCTTCACGGGCGACACGCTTTTTGCGGGGGCGATTGGGCGTACCGACCTGCCCGGGGGCGATATGCCAACGCTGCTCCGTTCGCTCCGCCGCCTGCTGACTTTGCCCGAATCCACCGTGGTTTATCCGGGGCACGGGCTTAGCACAACCATAGGGGAAGAGAGGGACTTGTATTCTTAAATTTGCCTAATTCCTCCCTTGCCCAAGCCACGCCTAAGCCAACCTCAAGCCAGGCTCAAGCCGGGAAACCTGTACCCCGCAGCCGTAAAAATGCAAAGAACTCGCAAAGAACTCGCTAGGAAGCAGGTAAGCAGCGGCTCACGAGTGGCGTACGCTGCCGCATAATTTTCGAACCACCTTCGAACCACCTTCGAATCACCTCCGAAGCACCTCCGAACAACTATGCCGAAATAAAATATCAAAAACTACGGTTTGCAACATTTCCGCCCGCCTCTTTTGCCCGCATAGAAGAAAAATTTGGTGGTTCGGATATTTATTGTTACCTTTGTGCGATTTTTGTGAACTCGGAGGCGGAAAAATAGGGCGTGAAATTCACGGTGAAATCGTAACTTTTCGGGGCGGATAGATGCTTTGCCGCTCCTATAATCCATGGGGAACGCCTCGGCAATCCCCGCAAATTCAACAGACAATGGAAAAAGCAACTTGTCCTTTTGTTCCGAATTTCCTGCTCGGTTGCGCAGGCGGAATCCAGTACTTGAAACTGAAAAGTGCTTCGCGCAATCCGCGCAAGGCAGGTGAGAAAACGCTGCGTGCTATCTTGGAATACGCCAAAGACACCGAATACGGTAAGGAACATCATTTCGCCGAGATACTGGGCGCGAAGAGCGACACCGAACTCTACGCACTCTATCAAAAATATGTGCAACTGAATGATTATGAGGATCTTCGCCCCTATGTAGAGAAACACAAACACGGTGCGGAGAATGTGCTGTTCCCGGGGAAACCCATTATGTACGCCACCACTTCGGGTACGACCAAAGAGCCGAAATGGGTGCCGATTACCAAAGAATACTTGAACAATATCTATGGCAAGATGACCAAGGTATGGCTGTTCAGTTTCATCAAGAATAAGCCGAAAGTATTCACAGGCAAAATCGTGTCGATAGTCGGCAAAGTGAAAGAGGGAGAAGCGCCCGACGGCACTTTCTACGGCTCGGTGAGCGGTGTGACGCAGCGCGACTGCCCCGCTTTTGTCAAGAAACTGTACGCATCCCCCGCTTCTGTCTTCTCGATAGCGGACTACACGGCACGCTACTATGCGATTATGCGTATGGGCATCGAGCGCAATGTGACGCTGGTGGTTACCGCCAACCCGTCAACGATTGTGGAGATGCAGAACAACGCCAATGAGTTCTTCGACGATTACTGCAACGACATCGAAAAAGGTACGCTGAAAGCGGAACTCAATATCCCGCAATGGATTCGAGATGATATTCAGCCCTACCTGAAACCCAACCCCGAGCGGGCTAAAGAATTGCGTGCGCTCAAGGCAAAATACGGTACCGTGCTGCCCAAACACTACTGGCCTAACATGCAGATACTCAACACTTGGCGTTGTGGTAATACCAAAGTGTATGTGGATAAGTTCAAAGACTCGTTCCCCAAGCAGATGCTGCACCAAGAGTTCGGTTACTTCGCCTCGGAGTGCCGATTCGGACTCGTGTTGGACGACACCCTAAACACGGTTCTCTTCCCCCATTTCCACTACTATGAGTTCATTGCCGAGGACGAGTTGGAGAGTGAAAACAAGCACTTCCTGCAACTCTGGCAACTGGAGAAAGGCAAACGCTACTGCCCGTATGTGACCACCTTTGCGGGGCTGTACCGATACAATATGAACGACCTCGTGGAGGTAGGCGACAGTTTCTGCAACACACCGACCGTCCACATGATTCAGAAAGTGAACGGTATCGTGACGATGACGGGCGAGAAACTGAGTGAAAGTCAGTTCATTGAGGCGGTGCGTGCGGCGGAAAAGGAAACGGGTATGACCACTCGGTTCTTTGTGGGATTTGCGGATATGGAGAAGTCGGCGTACGACCTGTACTACGAGTTCGCCGACCCTGCCACCACACAAGCGCAAGCCGAGCAATTCACGGCGGCTGTGGATAAGGCACTAAAGGCGGATAACATAGAGTACGCAGCCAAGCGGGCGTCATTCCGTGTGAAAGACCCCTTCACCTATCGCCTTGTGCCGCAATCGTTTGAGAAGTTTAAGGCGGCATGTATCGCAGAGGGCGCACGCGACGGACAGTTCAAACTGAACCTGCTTATGCAAGACGAGAAACGCCATGCGAAATTCAAACAACTGGTTGTGGAGGAATAGGACGTATAGCGCATAAGGAACAATACGACGCTCCTGTAATAGTCTGTTTATAAGAAAAATAGGTAACAAAAAATAATGAAGAAACCTTATTTAGACAATGAAGGAAAGGCACTGCCTTATCCTTGGTTAATCAACTCGGTACTATGGCTCGTGGGCGGCAGTCAGAC
>CAVFIY010000270.1:0-3172 GCA_963622435.1 Bacteroides uniformis
TTGCTGATAAGGGCAATGCATGCCTCCGTGAACTCATTGCGTTTGTTGCCGATGGGCTTGCGCCGCTTGGTGCAGCATTTGCTTGCGTCTATCAGTTGTACCTTCCCACGCCGTGCGGCAGCCTTGTCTTTCGTTACAACCCATATATAAGTGGCGATGCCCGTGTTGTAGAACATGTCGTTCGGTATCTGAATGATAGCCTCAAGCCAATCATTCTCCAGCAGGTAGCCGCGTATGTTGCTCTCGCCGCTGCCCGCATCGCCTTTGAAGAGCGGTGAGCCGTTCTGTATGATAGCCATACGCCCCGTGTCTTTCAGTTTGGCAATGCCGTTGAGCATAAAGAGTTGTTGGCTGTCCCCTATAGCGGGCAGCCCCGCAGCGAACCGCCCCATCTCGCCGGTCTTCGCCTCTGCCTCCACCGCGCTCTTTTCGTTCTTCCACTCAATGCCGAACGGCGGGTTGGAGATGATGTAGTCGAATTGGAAGCCCTCGAATTGGTCGTCGGAGAGTGTGTCGCCGTGCCGCATGTTGTCCGCATTGCCGCCCTTGATGAGGAGGTTGGCTTTCGCTATGGCAAAAGTCTGTTCGTTCAGTTCCTGCCCGAACTCGGTGATGCTTGCCTCGGGGTCTATCTCCAGTAGTTTCTCGGACATGCAGTCCAGCATTTGGCTCGTACCCATCGCCATGTCATACACGGTGGCGACGAAGCCCCCCTGCTCGTATTCTTTGCGCTTGGGGGCAATCAGCACTTCGGTCATCAGGTAGATGATGTCGCGGGCGGTGAAGTGCGCACCTGCCTGCTCGTCGTAACTCTCGGAGAACTTCCGAACCAACTCCTCGAAGATGTACCCCATATCCACTGCCGAAATCTCGTCTGCGCCCATGTAGGCTTTCTTCGTGCAGAACTCGGCTATCACATTGTAGAGGATGTTGTTGTTATTCAGTTTGGTTATCTCCTTGTCGAAGTCGAATTTCTCGATGATGTCTATCACATTGGGCGAGAAGTGTTGCAGGTAGTTGCGGAAATTGTCGGCTATGTTGTCGGGGTCGGAGAGCAGTCCCTCAAAAGTGAATTTGCTCGTGTTGTAGAAGTCATATCCCGAAGCAGCCCGCAAGAAACCGTCCTGCACAAGGATGCCCCGTCGGGTCAGTTCCTCGGCTTTGGCTACCACGGCATCTTTGGTCGGCGCAAGCGTATCGCTGAAACGCTTGATGACGCACATCGGCAGCACCACATTGCCGTATTCGTGCGGCTTGTAAGTGCCTACCAACTTATCCGCTATCGCCCAAATCAGATTCGCCTTCTCCTGTATATTCACCGCCGTCCTCTTATTCAACTCCGCCACGGTGCTTCCCGTCCTCTTATTCAATTCTTCTCCTGACATAGTATCTGTGTACTTGTGTATTTGTGTATTTGTGTTTTTGCTTAAGTTTTTGTTGGAAGTTTTTGTTGGAAGTTTTTGTTGGAAGTTTTTGTTGGATGTTTTTGTTGGATGTTTTTGTTGGATGTTTTTGTTGGATGTTTTTGCTTAAGTATAATTCCGCGTGCAAAGTTACTAAAAATATCCGTATTCTCCAACTCCTAACTGCATTTTGTCTAAAATTCTCCCCCCCCCGCTCTGCTGTCCCCCTCCCTGAGGGGGTCGGGGGAGTCCCCCCTCCTTTGGAGGGGCTTGGGGAGGTTTCCCCCCCCTCCCGAACATCCGGCAGCCTGGGGGCGTGGGTGTCCTCACCCGCGTGAGCCGCAAGGCTCAAATGACTATGCTCTGCCCAATTCTTAATTCTTAATTATTAATTAGCAAAGTCCCCCGCTCTGCTGTCCCCCTCTCTGAGGGGGTCGGGGGAGTCCTCCCTCCTTTGGAGGGGCTTGGGGAGGTCTTCCCCCTCCACGGTTGATACACGGTAGATACACGGTACATACACGGTACATACACGGTAGATAAAGCAACTTTCACCGAACTCTTGCGTACCTCTTAAATTATTCGTACCTTTGCCCCCGAATACAAATATCCTACTGTTATGGCACGCTCCGAACTCTCTCTCCCGTTCGCTTCCCTGTCTGGGAAACTCTCCGAAAACGACAAAATCATCCTCCGCACCCGCAACGGCCGCACGCACGCCTATGTCATGCAGCATCCGTATAAGGGTGCCGTCGCTCCCACCCGCCAACGCACCATGGACGCTTTCGCATCGGCGGTTATCCAAGCCAAGACTATCCTCTCGGACGCCGCGCAGCGTGCGGAGTGGGAGAAGCGTTTCGCCGCCTATCAGAACTATGCAAAGCGCCACCCCTCCTCCTGCCGCAAACCCTGTCAGACCCTGCGCGGCTACATCATCTCCACGCTCGTTAAGCAGTTCCCGTCCTCCCCTGCCTAGGCGCACACCGATAGCCTAAAACTCCCAAAACTATATCCCATACTTCCTATTCCGTGCGCCGAATAGGAACAAAACTTGTCCCCCTCGGGGATATAGACTACTTTTGTGCCGACTTTAATAGGTCTATTAAACAACCCGTTTAATTCCTCCAATACCTCTCCGCACCCTCGTGGTAGGGTAGGGCGGGGAGCAGTCTGTACATTAGGTATGAGAAAGAAATACTATTTGGGAATCGACATCGGTTCGACAACGATTAAAGCAGCACTGCTCGGTGCAGACTTGCAGGTGCTTGCCACCGACTATCGCCGACACAATGCCGCCCCCGCCGCAGTCGGGCGCGAGATGATTCACTCCCTGCTCGCCTCTCTCGCCGAGGGCGAAAGCAACGCCGACAAGTCTTCGGCAGCCCCGGAACTCACCGTCGCCATTACGGGTTCGGTGGGCATGGGCTACGCCGAGCGCATGGGCGTGCGCTTCTCGCAAGAGGTGATTGCCGCCGCCGAGGTGGTACGCCGCTTCTATCCCGATGTGCATACCTTGGTGGACATCGGCGGTGAGGACTCGAAAATGATTTTCTTCGAGCCGGGTCGCGTACCCGATATGCGTATGAACGGCAACTGTGCGGGCGGTACGGGCGCTTTCATCGATCAAACAGCGATTCTCCTGGGCGTGGAAACGGCCGACCTGAACGCCCTCGCTGCGCATGCCACGACCACCTATCCCATTGCCTCCCGCTGTGGCGTGTTCTCCAAAACGGATATTCAGAATCTCATCAGCCGCGGCGTGCCGAAAGAAG
>CAVFIY010000271.1:0-3130 GCA_963622435.1 Bacteroides uniformis
TAAATACTCTTTGGAAACGAGAATACGGTGCAAAGGTACAACAATAACTCCATACCAACAAATACCAACACAACTATTAACTCAATGAGTTCTCATTGATGCCTTTCTTGGGACTATTCAATACCCTCCATTGGACTATTCTCTTGAGGGTTGGCGTTTGGGGTGACGGGATGGTCGTTGGAGAAGAGGGGGACATCATCGTCATCGTCGGGGTCGTAGTCCGTGTCGGGTAAGCCATCGGCAATGGTGGCGGCGGTCTGCTCTCGCTTGAGGGCTTGGCGACGCTGCTCCGCCTCTTCGTCTATAGGTTTGGCTTGCGGGGCAGTAGAGAAGCCATAGCGTGCCATACGCATATAGACATCACAGGCATCTCTCGGCTTTAACTGCTTGAAGTTCGCCCAAAAGACATCGTAGTTCTCTATCAACTTACGGCGAGTGATACGACTAAACTCCTCCTGCGAATACGCATCTGCCTTTCTCGGCTGCTTCTCCTTACCGCTTGCTTCTTGTTTCGGGAGTGCTTCGGACAAGTAGGCTGCGGGGCAGTACTCCACGATACTGTCCCTGCAATAGTATGCGTCCTCCTTGGTGGGGAACGAGTTCTCGGTATTCTCCATACCGATATCGGCAGGCAAGCCGTCTAACACCATCGGTAAGATAGTGTCGGACGGCTTCGCCTTATCTCGGCGGACTACTTTTCCCGCTGTAGTAATAACCCAATCGTGCATAATAGTTGAGTGTTGAGAGTTGAGGGTTTAGAGTAGTTGAGAGTTGAGTGTTTAGTGTTGAGTGTTTAGAGATGGGGTTAGTGTTTGGCAGATAGACGACCAAACATACGCTCCATACGAATACGCTCCATATAACGCAGCCATCCCTGACGCTTCTCCAACCGCTCGGCTGCCGTCAGCCCGTCGGTATTGTTAAGTGACGAGGGCGTATAGTACAGGCAAGACTTCATGATGTCGAGATGGGACACATTCTTGGGAAGCATACGCACCGTGAAAGTACGCAGTTGCCCACCGACCAAACGGCGGACACGACGGGGGCGTTTCATAAGGTCGATGTCGTCGTTGCAGACCCATATCAGTTTGCCCTGTGCGTTCTCGATGACATAGAAGCGTTTATTGCGGGCTTTCTGCAAGGCATTGCACATAAAAATGGCAAGCGAAAGACGCAGCGAGTCCATACGCAACTGAAAGAATACTCGGAGTAAGAGCCACTTCTCGATAAGTTCGGCTTTGATTTGTTGCATTGTCATATTCATTTATGCGTTTAGTAATTTGTTGAGTGTTTCGTGTTGAGCGTTGAGCGTTGTAAGGAGGGGATAGATTAGATAGTACTCTCTCCGATAACCTTCATATCGGCAAGCCCCTTGGCGGAAATAGGTTTGTAGCGGCGAGGGGTATTCAACTCATCGTAGCATATCCATACACCAATGGCACGGGTGATATGGCGGTCGTCATGCTGTCCGTCTATCGCACCGATAGCCCGCCCGTTGGATTTAATCTCCATAAAGTCGTGCTCATCGCAGGCTTCCTGACAAGTCTCGATATACATATCCTTGGCAAGGGCTTTCTGTTGGTGCTTGCAGACCATCGGCTTGGTAGAACGGTTGGTCTGAAAGCCCCACTTCGGCTCAAAACCCATACTAATCTTATCCATCGGCGTACGGCAATAGAGGTTGTCGTAGTGCAGGGCTATCTCATCTAAGACAAACTCGGAGTTGCCGCCCTCGGTCTGCTCGGTATCAAGAGTATTTGACTCGATGACAAGCAACCCGTTCTCATAGGCTGTGGCAATCTGTACCGCCTTCCACGCCAACTGATAATGCGGGCAGTGTCCGCACCACTCCGCCGCCACGATAGGCACTCCGCCGTGCGTCATATCGAAACGGTCGAACACACATATCACCGAGCGGTCGGAATGGTCGGATGTGCCACCGATATCGACCACGATGACATAGCGGTCGTTGCACTGCCGCTCCGGGTCGTGGTCGGGCATGAACCAAATCTTGAGCGCACCGTCGGGGCGTGGCTTAAACTCAATATGCTCGAGGGCTTGCTCTCCGCAATCGCTATCGGCAACGACCTCTCCGACAAACATAGGCGCACGGCAGCCCTTACGCAGGCGTTCGACATCCTCTTGCGGGTACAAACGGTGTCCCGTTGTTTGGAAAGCCTCTATGGCGGAGGAAGGTCGCTCCGATTTCCATCTCCATATATCTTTTATTTGGAGCATGGCATTGCGATACCATGCAATACCTTCGAGCGTAGCCCCCTGCGAGAACAACCAATGCTCGTAATCGCTCATCTCGTCGATGAAAAGGTCGTAGTCAGCGATGGGAAGGCGGTCGTTGTCGGCTTCGTACCACGCCACAAACAGCGGGCTGAAGGCGGATTTCTCTTTGGGGTCGAGCGAGGTGGCACGCAACCACTCGGAATGGAAAAAGTTGCCCACGCCACGAGCCGTACTCTCGTAGAATATCATCGTGTTGGGCGCATAGGAGATACCGCCCATGATAGACTGCACCAAATCTTCCGGTTTAACCCCCTGCGTGGCTTTGTAAAGCCCCACCTCCGAGAAGTGCGCCATCAGAATATCGTCGCCGACGATGTTGTTCGGCTTTTCGGCAGAGCCGATAGTAATACGGCACCCCACTCCCTTAACGATAAGGGTCTTATTGCCCCGCTCGAAAGGCGTGAGCGCAAAGTGTTCGACCGTTTTTTCCTTGCCAAGCAACCAAGTGGGGAGTTTGGCAAGCATCTTTGAGTACATACCTCGGATAATACGAGCCGTATTCTCGATATGCGCCACGATAACGGAGTTCACCGCACCCAAAACGAATAGTTGCTTCCACGCCATATACAATTGTATGAGCGTGGAGAAGCCAATCTGTCGGGATTTGACGATAATGATACGCACAGGCTTGCCATACTTGTCGCAATCGTATATCATCCGCAGCAGTTTGCGTTGCCCTCGGTTGAGAGTAAAGAGAATGTCCTTAGGATTGAGCGGATTTTTATCCTTGATGTAGAAAAACGATGCGGCACAGTACTCGAAGTCGTGTCGGCAGCGTGCTTTGACTATCTCCTGCCGCACCAATTCGAGATTGACCTTGGTATAACGCAGG
>CAVFIY010000272.1:0-3126 GCA_963622435.1 Bacteroides uniformis
GGTCGGTCGGGGGCAGGGGGAGGGGTCTTGCTTAGATTTTCCCTGCTATGTCGTAGAACGCTTGGGCGGCGGGGTGTCCGGGCTGGAGGGCGATGGGAGTGCCGTCGTCGCCTGCCTCGCGGATGCTCTGCACGAGCGGTATCTGCCCGAGCAGCGGTACGCCCAGTTCTTCTGCAAGGCGCTTCCCGCCGTCGCGCCCGAAGATATAGTATTTGTTCTCCGGCAGTTCGGCGGGTGTGAACCATGCCATGTTCTCCACGATGCCCAAGACGGGTACATTTATCTTCTCGTTGCGGAACATGTCCACGCCTTTGCGCGCGTCGATGAGGGCAACGGGTTGCGGGGTGGTGACAACTATCGCTCCCGTGAGCCGAAGCAGGGAGACGAGTGTGAGATGTATATCCGATGTGCCGGGCGGGAGGTCTATCAGGAAATAGTCCAGTTCACCCCAGTTAGCGTCTTGTATCAGTTGTTTGATAGCGTTGCTCGCCATGCCTCCTCGCCATACCACGGCGGAGGCGGGGTCCACGAAGAAGCCGATAGAGAGCATCTTCACCCCGTACTGTTCGATTGGTTCGATGAGCGAACGCCCGTCCACCTCGGTCGAGACGGGGCGGCAGTCCTCGGTATGGAACATCTTCGGCATACTGGGTCCGTGGATGTCCGCATCCAGCACGCCCACCCGCTTGCCTTGTGCGGCGAGGGCGATAGCGAGGTTCGCCGTCACTGTCGATTTGCCCACCCCACCCTTGCCGCTGTGTACGGCGATGATATGTGCGGCGTGCAGCACGGGGGCTGCCGCCTCGGGGGCGAGGTTCTGCTTACGGCACTTGGTATGGATATGAACGGCGGCGTTCGCGTCCACATAGGTCTGTACCGCCACCTCCGCGGCACGGACGACCGATTTCATGAACGGGTCGTTGTCCTTATCGAAGATGAGAGAGAAGGAGACCTCCATGCCGCTGATACGGATGTCGTCTTCGAGCATACCGCCCTCGACGAGGTCTTTCCCCGTCCCCGGATAGCGCACATGGCGCAAAGCATCTATAATCTGTTGTGGGTACATTTTTCCTGCTCGCTTGCCGTTATAGTTTCTATAGCCGCTATAGTCGCTATAGATGCTATAGTCCCTTTCTCTTTTTCAGCCCCTGCTTATACTCCTCCCAGTCGGTGATTGGGGTGCGGGCGACGCCGGTCTCGATGGCGGCTTTCGCCACGGCGACGGACACTTGCTCCAGCAGACGCGGGTCGAGTGCCTTGGGGATGATATACTCACTACCGAAATGCAAGTCCTCCACCTCTGCGCTGCGTAGCACCTCCTCCGGCACCGGCTCTTTCGCCAGCGCGGCAATGGCGTGCGTCGCCGCCAGTTTCATCTCTTCGTTGATACAAGTGGCGTGCGTATCGAGCGCACCGCGGAAGATATAAGGGAATCCAATCACATTGTTCACTTGGTTCGGATAGTCCGACCGCCCCGTTGCCATGATACAGTCGGGGCGTGCCTCTTTCGCCTCGTCGTAGCCTATCTCGGGTACGGGGTTCGCCAGGGCGATGATGATAGGATGTTCGCCCATGGTCTTGACCATATCCTGCGTCAGCGTGCCTCCCTTGGAGAAGCCCACAAAGACATCTGCGCCCACTATCGCCTCGGCGAGGGTGTGCAGGTCGCACGGCACGGCGAACTCGCGCTTATAGCGATTGAGGTCGGTACGGTCGGCACGCAGCACGCCGTGGCTGTCGCACATAATGATGTTCTGCTTCTTCACCCCGAGGCGCATGTACATACGGGTGCAGGCTATAGCCGCCGCCCCCGCACCGTTGACCACCATGCGGATATCCGCCGGGCTCTTCCCCGCCAGTTCACAGGCGTTGAGCAGCGCGGCGGAACTGATGATTGCCGTACCGTGTTGGTCGTCATGCATCACGGGGATATCCAGTTCCTCCTTAAGCCACGCCTCTATCTCGAAGCACTCGGGGGCTTTGATGTCCTCCAGGTTAATACCGCCAAAGGACGGCGCAATCGCTTTCACCGTGCGGCAGAACGCCTCCACATCCGTTTGGTCTGCCTCGATGTCGATAGCGTCGATGCCCGACAGCACTTTGAACAGCACCGCCTTACCCTCCATGACGGGCTTGCCCGCCAGCGCACCGATATTGCCCAACCCCAGGACAGCGGTGCCGTTGGTAATGACGGCAACGAGGTTCCCCTTCGCCGTATAGTCGTATGCTTTCTGCGCATTTGCCTGAATCTCCAGGCAGGGCGCAGCCACCCCCGGCGTGTATGCCAATGCCAAGTCCGACTGCTCCGCAACTGGTTTCGTCGGCACGACGCTTATCTTCCCCGCAGGGTACGCCGCATGGTACGCCAAGGCTTCTTTATCTACATTGTTCATTGGTTTTTGTCTTTCTTGTTTGCGAATGTTTATTTCCGCGAGAGGGGCGCACGCCCCCTCTAATTTCCGACTGCAAAGGTACGACTTTTTTCTTGATTATGCAAGAGGGGAACGCAAATATCCGCCGATTTATTTTCCTGATAAACGGCTACGCCGTGGAATGTCTTTCTCGACAGACAACTTGCCTCCGTGGATGTTTTTTCTTTCGACGGACGGCTACGCCGTATTGTCATTAATTAGCCATAAATTCCCCTGCTGCCAATTTTCCTACTCGCTTCGCTTATTATCACAAATCTCCTGCTCACCCTCCCCGTCTGCCCCAAAATCTCCTGCTCGCTTCGCTCACGAGAAATGAAAGAAATAAAAGAAATACACCACTAAAGCCAATGCAAAGACAGCAGCACATCCGGTAGCCTGGGGGCGTGGGTGTCCTCACCCGCGACGGCTCACCAGAGCCGGTTGACTATACTATGCCAAGTTCCTCGTCTGCCCAAAAATCTCCTGCTCGCTTCGCTCACGAAAAATAAAGGAAAATAAAGAAAGCCTCCCCACAGCCCCGCCCTTATGAGCCGCCAGGCTCAATTGACTATACTATGCCCAATTCATAATTCATAATTCTTAATTAGCAAAAGCCGTCACCTCCCTTTACTGATGCGCCCTACAGCGGAGAAAAACGCCCATTTGGTGACGGCTTTTGAAACCGTCACCAAGCCGTCGGCGCCTTTGTGGATGC
>CAVFIY010000273.1:0-3110 GCA_963622435.1 Bacteroides uniformis
CTCTTTGAGTGCGACTTGCGGCTCATTAACGATGACGAGAATGGAGTCGTAGAGTGCCGGATTGCTGTTGGAGTAAGCATAGAGCATAGTGCGTCCTACCTTGTCGGCATGGAAAAGGCCGTTCTCTATCGTACCGATACTCGGGTCGGAAGATTTCCAAGTATAGGTATCGTAGGTATAGCGGTTGGCTTTGGAACCGTTGAGATAGTCGCCGATGTTATCCACACTCTGGGCGGTAATATAAGTATATTCACCCGTATAGAGCGAAGTGCTGTCGTTGGAAGCGGTTGATGCGTTCCCCTCCATCTCCAATACAACGCCTGTGAGTTCAACCACACGCAGACGCACCGAGTCGATAGCCACGACGATGGTGTCCTTATCCGCGCACTTTGCCAATTGAGTGAAGCGCACGAATACCTCGCCGCCGTGTGTCGGGGTGAACTTACCCGTTTGGTCTATCGTGCCACAGGTATCGTTGGAAAGGCTCCATTGGGGTGTTCCCTCGTTGCAGGGGCGACCGTTCTTGAAGAGCAATCCCTCGTACTGAATAGGTTGCCCCACAAGGGCTTTGAGTTGGGGAATACCAATATAGTGCGCATAGTAGTTGCGGGGTTTATAGGTGGAATCCGGCTTTACACGCTGCGCCCATTGTACCTCCGTAGAGAGTTCGCCAAGCCAGCCGCCGTCTTGGTTGAGTGAGGTATATACCTTAATCCACTTAACGCTATCGACCGATACATAGTTGCCGTCTTTGTCAACCGCCCAATCGAGGTCGAAGCCGTCGCCGCCTTTTACCATTGTGGTTGTATAGGGGTTATGCACCTCGTTCTTGGCTGCCCCTTTGTTATCGCAATAGCCGAACAATTGTGCGCGGTAGTTCTCGATATAACTCGGAGTGCTGAGGTCGATGCAGCCCTTGATAAGGTTGCCCGTATAGGCGATAGAGTCGCGACCGCAGTTGAATGCGTAGTCGCCGGGGAAATAGGACTGCGCGTGGAACTGGTTGGTACGCATTGCCCCCGTCGTACCGTCGTCCACTTTCCAAGGTATGGTGTGGCGCTTGATGTAGTGGGGGTTGTAGTAGGTCATCGTGGCATTCTTCTTGGTGGTAGAGAGGTGGTAATCCGAGCCTGCGAGTTCGTACCAAGTATCATCGGGCAGACCGTTGTGGTTCTCGTCTTTCATCACCATGACTGCCCCCGGCTCCGTCCATACACCATACAGATCGGCGGCAAAGGAGTTGCCTTGGACGGTAAAGTCCACACCGTAGGGGTGGAGCGAGTCGTTGACGATAGGCTCGGCAAATTCCAGTACGATGTAGCCGCCGAAGCCGCCCAACGACACCAAACTGCCGTTCTCGCCCACGCCATAATTCTTGTTGGGCACTGTTAGAGAGCCGACAAACTGCCCCGGTGCGGGCAGACACTCGACCATTTTGATAGCATACGAACTGTCCACCACCGCCGCTGTGGCTGTGGGGGCTGCGCCGGCTACCATCGGTATGCTCGCTCCGAGAGCAAGAAGCATACCTGCAAGAGTAGAATTTCTTTTCATTTGATTGTATTTTGGTAAAACCTTATTGAGAATGCGGTATTAGTGGGTGTTTTCCCCGGCTGCGGTCGTGTGTCTTTTAGCCGAAGGCGGTCTTTGGGTTATCCGGTCTTTTAGCGCAGCGGTCTTTTGGTTATCCGATCTTTGAGCGCAGCGGTCTTTTGGTTATCCGATCTTTGAGCGCAGCGGTCTTGCAGCCGCAGGCGGTCTTTTAGGTGAAGACGGTCTAATCGGATGTTTTCTGTGCAAGCCCCTGCATGGCAGCACAAGGGCTTGCGCAGAAACGGGTTCATCCTTATCTATTGTTTAATATAACTGCCGTAACCCTGGGCAGTTTTTGGGGTATGTTCTGCTGTAACTTATGGCGGTCTTTCTCATATTCTGCTGCGACCTATGGCAGATGTGGAATACGAAAAAGCCGCTTGACAGGTGGTGTCAAACGGCATATAGCACGGTGCAATGCGCTGTATAACAGAGGATTCGCTTTGCACTAGCGGGTACACTCCTCCATCGAAACAGCACCCCTATCGGGGGCGGCATTGCGGTTGTCGTCGTTCTTTCCTCGAGAACGCTGTTTGACACCGGCATTAGGCAGGTCTTCTGGCTCGTTTGCTCGGCGGCGTCTTCCCAACAGAATTGGCTTCTATCAGTGACGGATTGCCGTCGGCGGAGATAACTCCTACTAAACTTACAGCAGCGGGACTGCTCGGGATTTGCACCCGATTCCCTTTTAACGCCCGCCCGAAAAGCACCTTTTCGGCGAGCGACCTACGCGGTTTATGTATTACGGCGGCAAAGGTACGGCTTTTTTTCGACACCGCCAAATAGAAACGGGAATTTTCTCGGGCGGTGAGGATTTGGGGGGATGGGCGGATGTTCTATTTTTCTTGTTTGCGGGGGCGGTGTTTTTGCGGCGAACGGGGCTTACTCTCATAGGAGTCTTGGCTTAATCACCCGTTAATCACCCGTTAATCACCCGTTAATCACCCGTTAACGACCCGATGCTGGCAGGGAGTTGGCGGGGCAATTAGGAATTAGGAATTAGGAATTAGGCGCATAGTTGGAGGAAATGGGACGAATAGGTCTAATAGGGCAAATAGGTCTAATAGGTCTAATAAGGCGAATTGGGGATTGGCGTGTGTGTGGGGGGGGGGCAGACTAGTTGTATCTAGGGGAACTAGTTGTATCTAGTTGACAAAGCACAGTCAAACGGTTTGTTCCAAACCGCCGCGGGTGAGGACACCCACGCCCCCAGGTGGCGGATGTGCTGCTTTATGTAAGGTTGCTGATGCGTCGTACTCAAGATTATTACTGTAGTAGCATTGGGGCAATAAAGATTGTGGATTGTGAGGCATATATTATGCGCATTGTGAAGAATGTATTGTGCAAGGAAGATTGTGTGGTGTAGATTTCTCTATTCGTTGCAGAGAAAGAGGATTTAACCAAAATTTCGCAGGGAGGATTTGGCTATGTGCGGAAATAGCCGTACCTTTGCAGAGAAAATGAGAGAGGGCGAAAGTGGAGAGAGGGAAAGCGAAAGTGTGGAGAGGGAAGGAGAG
>CAVFIY010000274.1:0-3109 GCA_963622435.1 Bacteroides uniformis
AATGGATAGCGAGAACAAGAACGGCCAAATAGAAGTCATTGGGGCGCGCGTGCATAACCTCAAAAATATCAGTGTCAGCATACCGCGCCATGCCCTGACCGTCATCACGGGGCTGTCGGGCAGCGGCAAGTCCTCGCTTGCTTTCGATACCATCTTTGCCGAGGGGCAACGACGCTATATCGACACCTTCTCCTCCTACGCACGCGGCTATATCGGCAATATGCAACGCCCCGATGTAGATAAGATCACCGGCCTTAGCCCCGTCATCTCCATCGACCAGAAGACCACGGGCAAGAATCCCCGCTCCACGGTCGGCACCATCACCGAGATTTACGACTTCCTGCGACTCCTCTACGCCCGTGCCGGCGTGGCGTACTCCTACCTGACGGGCGAGAAAATGGTCCATTACACCGACGACCAAATCATCGCCCTTATTCAGCACGACTATGCGGGCAAGAAGATTGTGCTGCTCGCCCCGCTTGTCAACAACCGCAAGGGCCACTACAAGGAGCTCTTCGACACCATTCGCAAGAAGGGCTATGTCTATGTGCGGGTCGATGGCGAAGTGCGTGAGGTGACGCTCGGCATGAAGCTCGACCGCTACAAGAACCACACCATCGAGGTGGTCATCGACCGTATCGTGCCGCCCGCCGACAGCGACGCCTCGGACGAGACTGACATCCGCCGCCTCCGTCAGTCGGTGGACAAGGCCATGACGCAGGGCAACGGCATCATGCTGATAGCCGAATGGAAAGGCAACGGCACCACCTCCGCTCCCCGCTATTTCTCGCGTAACCTGATGTGTCCCACCACGGGGCTCAGTTACCAAGACCCCGCCCCGCACAGTTTCTCTTTCAATAGCCCGCAAGGGTGGTGCCCTTGCTGCAAGGGGCTTGGCAAGGTCAGCAAGAACGCCGCCACCGACACCGAGCAGTTAGACGACATCGTACACGACGACACCGATTGGTATCAGCGCATGCTTCAGTATGTGCAGCAGCAAGAGGAGCAGTCCGATACCGAGGAGGACGAGACCGTCGAGTGCCCCGAGTGCCACGGCAAGCGGCTCAATCGGGAGGCACTCAGCTACCGCATTGCCGACAAGACCATTGCCGACCTTTCGGATATGGATATCGACAAGTTGCTGCTCTTTCTCACCGATGCGCAGGGAGGCATACTCGCCGACCTGACGAACCAACAACGCGCCATTGCCGAACCGATATTGAAAGAAATTGTCGCCCGCCTGCAATTCATGCAGAGCGTGGGGCTGAGCTACTTGAGCCTCGGACGCAATGCCGACAGCCTGTCGGGCGGCGAGAGCCAGCGTATTCGCCTTGCCACGCAGATAGGCTCCCGCTTGGTCAATGTGCTGTACATCCTTGACGAGCCGAGTATCGGACTCCACCAGCGGGACAACGACCGCCTCATCCGCTCGCTCAAGGAGCTGCGCGATATGGGCAACTCCGTCATCGTGGTGGAGCACGACGAGCAGATGATGCGCGAGGCAGACTATATTGTCGATATAGGCCCCAAGGCGGGACGGCTCGGCGGACAGGTGGTCTTTGCCGGCACGCCTGCCGAGATGCTGAAGGCGGACACTCTCACCGCCCGCTACCTCCGTGGCGAGTGCCGTGTCCAAGACACAGCCCTACAAAATACGCTCCCCACAGAGAATGAGGACCACCCCGCCACAGAGAACAAAAACCACCCCGCCACAGAGAACGAAGACCCACTCTCCACGGCGAATGAAAATACCAAAAATCCCGAAAATCCCGAAGCACTCCCGAACCAACTCCCCGGAGAGCAGTGGCTGACGCTGAGCGGTTGCCGAGGCAACAACCTCAAGAATGTGACGGTGCGTATCCCGCTCGGTCGTATGGTCTGCGTGACGGGCGTGAGCGGCAGCGGCAAATCCACGCTCATCAACCGGACGCTCTACCCTATCCTCTCGCAGCGCTTCTCTCGCAGCCTGCAGAAGCCGCTCCCGTACGACACTATCGAGGGAGTGGAACTTATCGACAAGGTCATCAATGTCGACCAATCGCCTATCGGACGCACGCCCCGCTCTAACCCTGCCACCTATACCAATGTCTTCAACGATATCCGCGAGCTCTTTGCGCAACTGCCGGAGTCGAAGATACGCGCTTGGAAAGCCGGCCGTTTCAGTTTCAACTCCAAGGGCGGCCGCTGCGAGGAGTGTGCGGGCAACGGCTATAAGACCATACAGATGCACTTCATGCCCGATGTCTATGTGCCCTGCGAGGTCTGTGGCGGGCAGCGTTACAACAAGGAGACGCTCGAGGTGCGCTTCAAGGGCAAGACCATTGCCGATGTATTGGATATGACGGTCAATCAGGCGGTTGAGTTCTTCGAGAGCCAGCCGTATATCCTGCGCAAGATAAAAACCATACAGGATGTGGGTCTCGGCTATATCAAACTCGGTCAGTCCTCCACCTCGCTCTCGGGCGGCGAGAGCCAGCGTATCAAGTTAGCCACCGAGTTGGCGCGTCCCTCGACGGGCAACACGCTTTATATTCTCGATGAGCCGACCACGGGTCTGCATTTCGAGGACATCCGTATCTTGCTTGGGGTGTTACGCCGTTTGGTGGCCAAAGGCAACACCGTACTTATTATCGAGCATAACTTGGATGTCATCCGTGCGTGCGACTATTTGATTGACATGGGTCCCGAAGGAGGCCGCAACGGAGGCCGAGTCGTCTGCTCCGGCACCCTTTCGGAAGTCAAACTCTGCCCCACCAGCATTACGGGCAAGTTCCTATAATTAACAATTAAAAATTAACAATTAACATACAGAGCGAGGTGGCTTGAACAAACGAGGTGGTTCTTGAACGGACGGCTACGCCGTATGGACATGAATTATAATAGATTGTTTCTCTAAATACACGAAAAATTATTCAAATAGTGGCGTACCGCCACTGACAATTATACACAGTGTACTAAAAACTATTTGGGTAAAAACTATTTGGAGATATTTGAATAATTAATGATAATATTTGTCCACCCAACACACACACCTCCTTGTTTTATGTACAATTCATGTCAATACGGAGATAGCCATCCGTTCACAAAACAATAATTGTCTGTGGCGACA